>NZ_JBFTNV010000005.1:0-276219 GCF_056397645.1 Rhizobium sp. 05L429
ATCCCGCTCCAAACTTCCGTCCAGAGCAACAAACCAGCAATCCGCCAATTCGCTTGATTTCTTTAGAACGAAAGACTTCGTCGCCAGCAGCGCCGCCGCCCTCGTTCAGTGAGTGGGCTTATAATCCCACACCCTCGAAACAGTCAACAGGCCTTTTTCAAAAAAATCACTTTTCTCACATCCTATTGTTTTATAAAGGGATTTTACATCAGCCACCAAATCTCGCTCCTTTCCCGGATTCCGATCGTGCCAGGAAGCCCGGAAAACATGACTGTTTGTCGGTTTTGTTGTGGAAGATGCGATTTCGATCGGCCTTGCCCCGACATCATCACATTCTGCTGGTCAGAGGAAACACGCACGATTCACGCAGGCATGCGCACGTAGAGTGCCTATTCCGGTGTGATTTGACTTCCGTGCCCAAAATATGCACATCTTTCGCCCCAGCCAGGATGGCCCGCGGATGCCCATAACGACATCGAATGTAAGGATGCGAACCCAGCTGCCATGATGACGGAGAAAATGATGATCCGCTCGCTGGGCAGCGAGCCTCCGCTTCTGGCAGACGGGCGACGCGCGCCCGACCGGCGCGAGGTTTCGCTTCGCTGGCTTTCGGGCACGTTCCTCACCGGCATTACCTCTTCGATCCTCATGGGTGTCGCGCTTTTTGCCGCCCTCGATGGCCGGCAGCAGCTGGCAATCCCGGCCGAAGCCTATGCAAGCGCATCGGCAGACGCACATCAGGATACGTCTGTGACCCGCGGCGGCCGTTTGATCGCCCCCGTTATCGCCGCCAAGCCATCTGACCGCGCCATCATGGAGGTCTCGACCGTCGTTCACGATGGCGAGAAGGAAGTCGTGCGTCGCCAGCCCTTCTCCCATGTGAAGATGATGTTGGCTGCCAATCACGTCGCGACCGAGGATTATCCGGACTTCGATCCGCTGGCGATCTTCTCTGCCGACGAGCCCCAGCCCGCAGCGCAAAGCCGCACCGGTGCGATTTACGGTTCCGATGTCGAATCCGAAGTGGCGCTGAAGACCGTTCCCTTCCCGACCAGCAAGTCGGACCTCAATATGGCCCCCGGCCTGTCGCTTGACGAAGTCGAGGAAAATGTCCGCTCGAACGGCTCCGTTCTGACGGACGGAAATGCCCAGCTTGCAGCCCTCTACTATGTGGATCCTCGCCGTTTCTCCGCCGAGGACAACGACGTCGACCTGACCGCCGGCCTTGCGGCGCGTGTGCTCGAGCAGAACATGACGGTCTCGGCACCGGAATCCATCACACCGCAGACCGAAGAATTCGCCGACGATATCCTGCCGGTGCGCCAGGATACGACAATCGCCAAGGCGCTCGCCGATTCCGGCTATCCGCAGCCGCAGGCAGACGGCATGGCCGGTTATATCGCCCCCCTGTTCGGCACCGATACGCTTTCGAAGGGCGACGTCCTGCGCATCGGTATCATTCAGAAGGGCGAGCAGGCCAAGATCATCCGAGCCAGCATCTATCGCGGCACGCGCCATCTCATCACCGTCGCCCTCGACGACAAGGGCCGTTTCGTGGCCGGCAGCGAACCACCGACGCTGGATGCAATCGCCACCGCTTTCGAGGACAATTCCTTCGCCCCGCCCGCCGGCCAGAATTTGCCGCGCGTTTATGACGGCATTTACCGCGCATCCCTTTCCTATGGCATGACCAAGGACATGACGGCGCTCGTCATCAAGCTACTCGCCAGCAATGTCGATTTCCAGGCGCAATTGAAGCCGGCAGACTATCTCGAAGCCTTCTTCTCCGTCGCCGACAGCAACGGCCAGGCGACCGAGGATTCCGAGCTTCTCTACGTCAATGCCCGCTTCGGCGATACGCTGACGCGCTTCTATCGCTTCCAGGACCCGGAAGACGGCACGATCGACTACTTCGATCAGGACGGCAAGAGCATCCGCCAGTTCCTGCTGCGCAACCCGGTTCCGAATGGTATCTTCAAATCCGGCTTCGGCATGCGCCGCCACCCCATTCTCGGTTTCGCGCGCATGCATACCGGTGTCGACTGGGCAGCCCCGCGCGGCACAGCGATCATTGCGGCGGGTAACGGCACGGTCGAGAAGGCCGGCTGGGATTCCGGCGGTTACGGCAACCAGACGATCGTCCGCCATGCCAACGGCTACGAATCCTCCTATAACCACCAGAGCGCCATCGCCAAGGGCATCGTGCCGGGCACCAAGGTGCGACAGGGTCAGGTCATCGGCTGGGTAGGAACGACAGGCGAATCCACCGGCCCGCACCTGCACTACGAACTGATCGTCAACGGCACGAAGGTCGACCCGCTGCGTATTCGACTGCCGGGCGGCAAGTCGCTCCAGGGCGATGCACTCGCAAAGTTCGAGGACGAGCGCAAGCGCATCGACACGCTGCTGAACAACCAGCCCGCCTCGGATCAGGTCGCGAGCAAGTAACCTTCCCTTCAAGCAGAAGCAAAAATGGCGGCCCGAAAGCCGCCATCTTCAATCCCTGTCTGCGCAGCGTTACGCCGCTTCGTTGACCGCCTGTTTTGTGCGGAACAGCAATCGGTCGGAACCGCTGGTGATCTTCACCATCGACCCATCTGGCACCTGGCCCGAAAGGATCTGCTCGGCAAGCGGATCCTGCACGAACTTCTGGATCACCCGCTTCAGCGGACGGGCGCCATAAACGGGATCATACCCCTTGTTGGCCAGCCAGTTGCGAGCATCCTCATCGATATCGAGCGTAATCTTGCGTTCGGACAGCAACGACAACAACCGCTTCAGCTGAATATCCACGATCGCGCCCATCTCCTCGCGCTTCAGGCGGTGGAAGAGGATGATCTCGTCAATACGGTTCAGGAATTCCGGCCGGAAATGACCGCGGACCACATCCATGACCTGTTCGCGAACGGTATCGCTGTCGTCACCTTCGCGCAGTTGCGTGAGATATTCAGCACCGAGGTTCGACGTCATAATGATCATCGTATTGCGGAAGTCGACCGTCCGGCCCTGGCCGTCGGTCAGGCGACCGTCGTCAAGCACCTGCAACAGGATGTTGAAGACATCGGGATGCGCCTTCTCGATCTCGTCGAACAACACGACCTGGTAGGGCCTGCGGCGAACAGCTTCCGTCAGCGCGCCACCTTCATCATAACCGACATAGCCGGGAGGTGCGCCGATCAGCCGAGCCACGGAATGCTTTTCCATGTATTCCGACATATCCATGCGCACCATCGCCGTCTCGTCGTCGAAGAGGAAGCGGGCGAGCGCCTTGGTGAGCTCCGTCTTGCCAACACCGGTCGGACCGAGGAAGATGAACGAACCGATCGGCCGGTTCGGATCCTGAAGGCCGGCGCGTGCACGGCGCACGGCGCGGGATACGGCCTGAACCGCATCGCCCTGACCGATGACCGATTTCGCCAGCTCGTCTTCCATCCGAAGCAGCTTGTCGCGTTCGCCTTCCAGCATCTTATCGACCGGGATGCCGGTCCAGCGGGAGACGATATGGGCGATATTGTCGGGGGTCACGACCTCCTGCACCATCGCATTGCGGCTATTGTCTTCCTTGCTTTCGGCATCGGCCAGCTGCTTTTCGAGACCCGGGATCACGCCATAGGCGAGTTCGCCGGCGCGCTGGAATTCACCCTTACGCTGGGCAATCGCCAGTTCGTTGCGGGCATCGTCGAGCTGCTTCTTGAGGTCAGCAGCAAGGCCGAGTTTCTGCTTTTCCGCCTGCCAGCGGGCCGTCAGCGCATCCGCTTCTTCCTCGATTGAGGAAAGCTCGGTTTCCAGCCGCTTCAGCCGATCAGCGGAGGCGACGTCGGTTTCCTTCTTTAGCGCCTCGCGCTCGATCTTAAGCTGGATGATGCGGCGGTCGAGCTCGTCGAGCTCTTCCGGCTTTGAATCCACCTGCATACGCAGGCGGGCAGCCGCCTCGTCCATCAGGTCGATCGCCTTGTCCGGCAGGAAACGGTCGGTGATGTAGCGGTTCGAAAGGGTTGCAGCGGCAACCAGTGCGGCATCGGCGATACGCACCTTGTGATGCTGCTCGTACTTTTCCTTCAGGCCGCGCAGGATCGAGATCGTGTCTTCGACCGTCGGCTCCTCGACCATGACCGGCTGGAAGCGGCGGGCAAGAGCCGGGTCCTTTTCGACATGCTTGCGATACTCATCGAGTGTCGTTGCGCCGACGCAATGCAGCTCGCCACGGGCAAGCGCAGGCTTCAGCAGATTGGAGGCGTCCATCGCCCCATCCGCCTTGCCGGCACCGACAAGCGTGTGCATTTCGTCGATGAAGAGGATGATCTCGCCGTTTTCCGACTGAACCTCGTTCAGCACGGCCTTCAGGCGCTCTTCGAATTCGCCTCGGAACTTCGCACCGGCGATCAGGGCACCCATATCGAGCGCCATCAACTTCTTGTCCTTCAGGCTTTCCGGCACATCACCATTGACGATGCGCAGCGCAAGACCTTCGACGATCGCGGTCTTGCCGACGCCGGGCTCACCGATGAGAACAGGGTTGTTCTTGGTGCGGCGGGAGAGAACCTGGATCGTGCGGCGGATTTCGTCGTCGCGGCCGATAACAGGATCGAGCCTGCCCTCACGGGCCTCGGCGGTCAGGTCGCGCGCGTATTTCTTCAGGCTGTCGAAGCCCTGCTCGGCACTTGCCGTATCGGCCGTGCGGCCCTTGCGGATTTCGTTGATGACCTGATTGAGCGCCTGCGCGGTCACGCCTGCATTCTTCAACGACTGATAGGTCGAGGCAGAGCTTTCGATCGCCAGCGCCTGCAACAGACGCTCGACCGTCACGAAACTATCGCCAGCCTTCTTGGCAGCCTCTTCGGCGGTAGAGAAAACCTTGGCGAGCGGCTGAGCGAGATAGATGTTGCCGTTACCGCCGGAAATCTTCGGCAGTTTGGCAAGTGCTGCGTCATTGGCAAGCCGCGCGGCCTTGGCATCGCCGCCAGCGCGCTCGATCAGCGAAGCGGCCATGCCCTGATCATCGTCGAGCAGGACTTTGAGAACATGTTCCGCAGTGAATTGCTGGTGGCCCTGCGCCAGCGCGTAAGTCTGGGCAGACTGAACGAAACCGCGCACCCGCTCGGAGTATTTTTCGATATTCATATGCTACCTCCATGAATCGCCCTGCCCTTCATAAGGCACAGGCCGATGATTGAGATTGAGCTCCCTCAAAAGGCAAGCCCTGTTTGTCGCCAGCGAGATTTCCGGCAAACGAAACTGAACAGGATATGGTGGGAAATCCCGGGAGTTTAAAGGGGTGAAGCATGCGAAAAGCGCTGCCTCCGAGGCCTCTTCGCCCGAGCGCTGACCATGTCCGGACGCGTCCAGTTCTTATCGAAGAAATCCTCGACCCTACCATAGGCGCGATGCGAAAATATGCGCCGGGTGATCACAGCACGACAAGCAGCCTTGAACTCCCCAAACAGAAAAGCCGCCCAAAAGAGCGGCCTTTCAATTTGTCTATTCTGGAAGCGAGCTTATTCCGAAGCAGCCTCAGCTAGAACAGGTGCTTCGGCCGAAGCACCTTCCTCACCAGTTGCTTCACCTTCGGCACTCCGCCGCGGGCGGCGCGGGCGGCTGCTGGGATTGCGGCGGCGGGGCTGGCGCTGCTGCGTTGCGCCACCTTCCTCTTCCATCGCGACTTCAGCAGGAATGCCTTCGATTTCCGGCTGCGGGCCGGTCCCGTCGATTGCTTCGGCCTGCTGAACAGGGGCTGCCGGAGCAACCTGCTGCTGTTCGCGCGGCTGGCGTTCTTCGCGCTGTTGCTGGCGTTCTTCGCGTTGCGACTGGCGTTCTTCACGCTGCTGTTGATGAGGTGGCTGAACAACGACGACATCGTCATTGTCTGCCATATCCATTTCATCGCCGTCGCGATCCGAATTGTCACGATCATTAAAGTCGCCGCGATCATCGCGCTGGAAGCGTTCCTGCATCTGGGCCTGTGCGGCGGCAATGATGCGGTTGTAATGTTCGGCGTGCTGCAGGTAGTTTTCAGCAATGACGCGGTCCCCGGAGCTCTGGGCGTCACGGGCAAGCTGCGCATATTTTTCAGCGATGTGCTGAGCAGTACCGCGGATTTTCACGTCGGGGCCGGAGCTATCGTAAGTCCGGGTCAGCGGGTTTCCGCCCTTGCGGTTGAAATTGTTGTTATTGCTATTTCCACCACCGCCGCCGCCGCCGTTATTGTTATTACTGCCACGCCCTCGACCGCGCTTGTTCTGCTGTCCTGGCCTCATCGATCGTTCACCTGAATTCTCTGTTTGTGATTGGATACATGGCACCAACCGCCAAGACCGGTTCATCCGGATCAGGGCCTTCGTGCCGCAAGCATAGTGCGCCTTCGCGCCGACCTGCCGCTTGTCTTCAAGTCAGTTTGACTGATTCACGCATTGGGTCGTGTTCAACTTTTGAAACTCTCGTTTAAAAGAGCAGACCCCCGAAGCTGAGCAAGTACCGAACGAATCTCGTTCATTCCTATGCGCCCAACGCGTGAGGGCAACCTATATTGCTTCCTCGGGAAATCCAAGCCTTTTCTTCGCAATAGCAACAATGTCCAGTTCGATGCTGCAATTTGTCGCCGGTCATGCCGGCGAGAACACGAGCACTCTGTCGTTCTGACCATAGTCTTTCACGGATTTGAGGCACTTGAAGCCTTCCGCTTCAAAGATCGCCGTCACATCGTTTCGCTGATCATAGCCAATTTCCAGTCCGACGACCCCATTTGATCGTACGAACCTTGCTGCATCCTTTGCTATGGCTTTGTAGGCGTCAAGCCCATCCGGGCCGCCATCCAGAGCTGCAGCCGGATCAAATTTCGTCACTTCGGGAGCGAGATCGTGAATGACATTGGAAGCAATATAGGGCGGATTTGAGACAATCGCATGAAACGTCCCATGGATGTTCTCAAACCAGCTCGATCGAATAGCCGTGAATCGGTCCTGCAATCCGTGTCTTTCTGCGTTTGATCTTGCCGTCTCAAGTGCATCGGTCGAAATATCGCTGCCGATGCCTGATGCTTCCGGACATTCATTGAGGAGCGCAAGGCAAATCGCTCCAGTCCCGGTTCCTATGTCTAGGATATGGAGATTGCCCTGCGTCTTTGCAAGGTCGCGCAGATAGGGAATGATCGTATCGACGAGGATTTCCGTATCGGGCCGCGGCTCCAGCGTGCCGGCGGACAGCGAAAGCGGCAGACCGTAGAATTCCCGCTCTCCCAGGATGCGGTGCACCGGCTCGTGCTTCAACCGCCTTTCGATAGCGCGGCCGATACTGTCCGCCTGCTCTTCTGAAACCGGTTCACGGCCGGCTGTCAGCATCTCGGTCGGTGAAAGCTCCAGTAATCCCGAAATCAGCAACCGCGCATCGGTCTGCGGATCGGCAATACCCGCTTCCGTGAAGCGACGCCGGGCTTCGGAAAGCATCTCTGAAACCGTCGACCCGGATGCGATCATTGCTGTTCGCCAAGCAGCGCGAGCTGGCTCGCCTGATAGTCGGCCAGCAACGCGTCCACCACTTCGTCAATCTCGCCGACCATCATCCGGTCGAGCTTGTAGAGTGTCAGGTTGATGCGGTGGTCGGTCACGCGCCCCTGTGGAAAGTTGTAGGTGCGGATACGCTCGGAGCGGTCGCCCGAGCCGACCTGGCTCTTGCGGTCGGCGGAACGTTCACTATCGGCCCTCTGCCGCTCGGCATCGTAAAGCCGCGAACGCAACACCTGCATGGCCTTGGCGCGGTTCTGGTGCTGCGATTTTTCCGAGCTGGTCACCACGATACCCGTCGGCAGATGCGTGATGCGCACTGCAGAGTCCGTCGTGTTGACGTGCTGGCCGCCCGCACCCGAGGAGCGCATCGTATCGATGCGGATATCCTCTGGCCGTATTTCGATATCGATCTCCTCGGCCTCGGGCAGAACGGCAACGGTCGCTGCCGAGGTATGGATACGCCCGCCCGCTTCCGTTTCCGGCACGCGCTGCACGCGATGTACGCCGGATTCGAATTTCAGCTTGGCGAAGACGCCCTTGCCAGTGATCGTCGCAATGATTTCTTTGTAGCCGCCGGCTTCTCCATCGCTCGCCGAGAGCACTTCGACCTTCCAGCCATGCGCTGCCGCATAACGCTCATACATGCGGAAGAGGTCGCCGGCGAAAAGTGCCGCCTCGTTGCCACCGGTGCCGGCTCGGATTTCCAGGATTGCGCTCTTCTCGTCAGCCGCATCCTTCGGCAGCAGCAAGATCTGGATTTCATTCTCCAGCGCCTCGATCCGCTCCTTCACATCGGGCAGTTCGAGCTCGGCAAGGTCGCGCATTTCTCGGTCGACGGACTTGTCCTCAAGCAGCATCTCCAGATCGGCAAGCTCGCCGACCGCCTTTTCATAGGCGCGGATCATGGTTACCACCGGCTGCAGTTCGGAATATTCGGATGCAAGCTTTACATAGACATCGGCCGACGGGCCGGCCGACATGCGCGCTTCGATCTCGCCGAAGCGGCGCTCAAGCTCACGCATCTTTTCAATGGGAAGCTTCGCCACCCCTTACTCCTATTCTTCTTATATATGTCTAAAGGGGAATATTGTGGCTCTCGGCGAAGCGGGCAAGCACTTCGCGCATCGGCGTCGTCGCGTGGCGGTCGTCCAACGCCTCATTGACCGCCGCCGTCAGCGCCCCCGCATCAAGGCTGAGCAGCATCGCCTTGACCGGTCCGATCGATGCCGGCGACATGGAGATGGAGCGGAAGCCGACACCGAGCAGGGCCATGGCCGAGAGCGGTTTGCCAGCCAGCTCGCCACAGAGCGTCACCGGCGTCTTGTTGCGATCCGCACCGCGCACAATATCGCGCAGGATGCGCAGGAATGGCCGCTCAAGCGGATCGAAGCGATCGGACACCCGCGCATTGCCGCGGTCGACAGCCATGGCGAACTGGAAGAGATCGTTGGATCCGACAGAGACGAAGTCAACCGCATCCATCAGCTCGTCGAGCTGCCAGAGCAGCGCCGGCACTTCCAACATCGCGCCGAACTGCAGCTTGCGCGGCAGGCCGTGGCCGAAGCGCGACAGATGCTGAACTTCTTTCTGCAGGAGCTCGCGCACCTGCCGGAGTTCCGAAACTTCAGTCACCATTGGCACCATCAGCTTCAGCTCAGCACCCGCCGCAGCCTTCAGCATGGCGCGCAACTGCGTGCGCAAGAGACCCGGCCTGTCGAGAGACAGGCGGATCGCCCGCCAGCCGAGTGCCGGGTTCTCTTCCTCGTGACCGCGGAAATACGGCACAACCTTGTCGCCGCCAATATCGAGCGTCCGGAAGGTCACGGTACGGCCACCCGCCTGCTTCAGCACATTGCGGTAGAACATCTCCTGCTCTTCCGCTTTCGGCATGGTCGACGCGATCATGAACTGCAGTTCAGTACGGAAAAGACCAATGCCTTCCGCCCCCGATTCCGCCAGTTGCGGCAGGTCGACCAGCAGGCCCGCATTCATCTGCAGTTGTATGCGCTGCCCGTCCCGGGTGACCGGTTCCACGGAGCGCAAAGCCCGGAACTGCTCCTGCCGCCGCGCGCGGAAGCGCACCTTTTCCTCATAAGAGCGCCGATGATCCGGCATCGGCCGGATATGCACATGCCCTTCGTCGCCATCGATGATGACGGCATCGCCATTTTCGGCAAGCGCTACGACACCCGCCGCCTGGCCGATCACCGGAATGCCCATGGCGCGCGCGACGATCACCACATGGCTCGTTACCGCACCCTCTTCCAGCACCAGGCCGCGCACATTGGCGCGCGGATAATCGAGCAGTTCGGCGGCACCCATGGCACGCGCCAAAATGATCGCATCGGTCGGGAAGCCCTCGGCGGTCGTGCGGCCGGTATAGCCCGTCAACACGCGCAGCAGCCGGTTCGCGAGATCCTCGAAATCATGCATCCGCTCGCGCAGATAAGGGTCCGTCAGGCGCATCATGCGCGCCTTTGTGTCGCTCTGGACCTTCTCGACTGCCGCCTCGGCGGTCAAGCCGTTGCGGATCGCCTCTTCCAGCTTGCGCACCCAACCCTGGTCGTGTGCGAACATGCGATAGGTTTCCAGCACCTCGCGATGCTCGCCTTCCATGGAAACGTCACGGCGCGACAGCATGTCGTCGATGGAGATCCGGAGCGACCCCATGGCTTCCGCCAGCCGCCGGATTTCCTTCTCCGCATCCTCGTTGAGCAGATTGGTGACAACGATACGCGGTTCATGCAGCACGACGTAGCCAAGACCGATGCCGTCATTATACGTATCGCCGTCGACAGTGACTGAACGGGTGAGATCGAGTTCGAGGCCTGGCTTGGTGATTTTCTTGAGCTCGCCGGTCGCGATCATCTCCGCGAGAACCATCGCCGTCGTTTCGAGCGCTTCCAGCTCCTCGTCGCGATAATTGCGGCTTGCCTTGTTCTGCACCACGAGAACGCCGAGCGAACGTCCCGTCCGCAGGATCGGCACGCCGAGGAAGGAATGGTAGATCTCCTCGCCCGTTTCCGGCAGGTAGCGGAAGGCCGGATGTGACTGCGCGTCGGACAGATTGAGCGGCTGGGCCGATGCGGCGATCGTGCCGACGAGGCCCTGCCCCATCTTCAGCTGCGAAAGGTGGACGGCTTCCTTATTGAGACCTTCGGTAGCATAGAGCTCAAGAACGCCGTCGGCGCGCAGAACATAGACGGAGCAGACCTCCGCCACCATGTTGCTCGCGATCTGGCGAACAATCCGATCGAGGCGCTCTTGCGGCTCCAGCGGCTCCGCCATCAACTCGCGCAGCCGCTTGAGCAGCACGCGCGGACCGCCGGAAAGGTCTCTCATTGCGTCTCAAGCTCCCCGAAACAAACGCTTGATGCGGCCAGAAGAACCGGCCGCATCTTCAACCTGAAGGGGCATGCCGCCCGCTGGGAATCAATTCTTATCCAGACCGTAGCAGGAATGCAAAGTTCTGACAGCGAGTTCTGCATAGGGACCATCGATCAGGATCGAAATCTTGATTTCCGAGGTCGTGATCGCCTTGATGTTGATGCCCTTTTCGGCGAGCGCCCGGAAGGCGGTCGCTGCAACGCCGGCATGGCTGCGCATGCCGATGCCGATGACGGAAACCTTAACCAGCCCGGATTCGCTCTGCGCGACGTCGTAGCCGATCTTTTCCTTGTTGTCGGAGAGAACCTTGATGGCCTTCTCGACATCGCCCGAGGGGACGGTGAAGGTCATGTCCGTCTTCGAACCGTCTTCGGAAATGTTCTGGACGATCATGTCGACGTTGATGTGGCTTTCGGCAAGCGGCCCGAAGATCGCGGCGGAAACGCCCGGTCGGTCGGCAAGACGGCGAAGCGAGATCTGAGCCTCATCCTTGGCATAGGCGATGCCGGTGACTACTTCCTGTTCCACGATTTCATCCTCGTCACAAATCAGCGTTCCGGGCGGGTTCAAGAGGTCGCCCATGCCCGGAGCATCGGGATCCTCGAAAGACGAACGCACGAAAGTGCGTACCTTGTGCACCATGGCAAGCTCGACCGAGCGCACCTGAAGAACCTTGGCGCCGAGCGACGCCATTTCCAGCATTTCTTCGAAAGCGATCTTCTTCAGGCGGCGTGCCTTGGGCTCGATGCGTGGGTCGGTCGTGTAGACGCCGTCGACATCGGTATAGATGTCGCAGCGATCGGCTTTTACCGCAGCGGCGATCGCCACGGCAGACGTGTCCGATCCACCGCGCCCGAGTGTCGAGATACGGTTATCGGGACCGAGTCCCTGGAAGCCGGCGACGACCGCAACCTGGCCCTCACCCATGCGCTTGATGATATCGGTCCCGTCGATTTCCATGATGCGCGCCGCGCCATGCGCGTTGTCGGTGCGGATCGGGATCTGCCAACCCTGCCAGGAACGGGCATTGATGCCCATGCTCTGTAGCGCAATTGCCAGAAGGCCTGAGGTGACCTGCTCGCCGGAGGCGACAATGGTGTCGTACTCGCGCGCATCGTAGAAGGGCGAGTTGGCGCCGATCACCTTCGGCGTATTCTGAACCCATCCGACCAGCTCGTTGGTCTTGCCGGACATGGCGGAAACGACGACCGCCACCTCATGGCCGGCATCAACTTCGCGTTTCACGTGGCGGGCGACGTTTTTGATACGGTCCAGGTCAGCGACGGACGTCCCGCCGAATTTCATAACGATGCGCGCCATAAGCCTCTACCACGACCCGCGTGCGATTGCCGGAAACGGGATTTGCTTCCCCGGCACGCTACGCGCCATTCACAAACCACCGGGAGGTCTATATCAACCCTCCCAGACATCAGAAAATTCTGGCTGTCGATCGACCGAAGAGCCCGGAAATACTGGTTTCTGGAACACTTCCAACGCCCGCCAACCAAGGACGAAAGTTGGCGCGTCTCTTAGCGAGTTTGATGGGGGGTGGCAAGGGCGGGAAGAAAGCGAAGTGGAAGGGTATTTCATCCTGACCAGCGGCCGTGGATAATCGCCCTTCTGAATCTCAGAGCAAGGACGATCAGATGGCAGCTTCAGCCCAATAGCAGTCCTCGCGAAAATCTGAAACGTGGATCCTCGCAACCACCATGAAACTTAGTTGCGCCAAATGCGTTTAAATCACAGATAAACGTCTCAGAAGGCTGGTGATGAAAATGAGAAGATTAGCGATTTTTGCCCTGTCGATAGCAACCGCATTCTCCGGAATACCAGCCTGGGCAGGGCCGGCCTATGTGGAAAATCCGGTTCAATCCGCACCGCAATCCCTGGGCGGCGAAGCTGAGCTTCTGAAGGTAGGCTGCAATAATTTCACCAAGTGCCCGCGCTTCGACTACGGCTCGCGTGGCGGCCGCGATTATCGCTACAGTGATCGTTATCGTGATGATCGTCGATGGAACGGGGACCGCCGCTACTACGGCAACCGCTATGACGGTAACCGCTACTACCGCGACCGCTATTACCGCCGCGATAACACGGGCGCCATCATCGGCGGACTCGCAGCTGGCGCGATTATCGGCGGTATCATTGCTTCGCAGCCACGCGTGAGCGCCGGTAGTTCGCATGCCGATTATTGCTATAGCCGTTATCGCTCCTACCGTGCATCCGACAATACGTACCAGCCCACGTACGGTCCGCGCCGTCAATGCCGCTAGGCAATATCCGAACAAGCGCAAGAACCCCGCAGCAATGCGGGGTTTTTTATTGGCTGAAAGCGTCCGCAATTTTTGCAGTCTCCTGGCGACTCCCGTCAAGCAATGCGGCAGCCGCCAGCCCTTGACTTATTGCTCCGATCGTCCGACTTCACTGGCAGGACAAAGGAGCGGGCAAGATGACCGAAGCGGCGAAGACCACCGTTGACCAAAGCGAAGTCGATCGCTTTTCCGCCATGGCGGCCGAATGGTGGAGCCCAACCGGCAAGTTCAGGCCGCTGCACAAGTTCAATCCCGTTCGCCTTGCTTATATCCGCGATAAGGCGGCAGAGAATTTTTCGCGCAATCCGAGGAGTGCCAGGCCGCTTGAAGGCCTGCGTGTGCTCGATATCGGTTGCGGCGGCGGTCTGCTGTCGGAGCCGGTTGCCCGCATGGGCGCCGAGGTCGTCGGTGCAGACCCTTCGGAGAAGAACATCGGCATCGCCTCTACCCACGCCAAGGCATCGGGTGTTGTGGTCGACTATCGCGCCGTCACCGCAGAGCAGCTCGCCGAAGCCGGCGAAACCTTCGATATCGTGCTCAACATGGAAGTGGTGGAGCATGTGGCCGATGTCGAACTTTTCATGAATACCTGCGCCAGCATGGTCCGGCCGGGCGGGCTGATGTTCGTTGCCACCATCAACCGCACGATGAAGGCGGCTGCACTTGCGATCTTCGCCGCAGAAAACGTCCTGCGCTGGCTGCCGCGCGGCACGCATCAATATGAAAAGCTGGTTCGTCCTGAAGAGCTGGAAAAGCCGCTTGCGGCGAATGGCCTCGACATCATCGACCGTACAGGCGTCTTCTTCAATCCGCTGGCAAACCAGTGGAACCTGTCGAAGGACATGGATGTGAACTACGTGCTGCTGGCAAAACGGCCGGTCTGATCCGGCCGGTCTACAGTTTCAAGGCCGGCCGCAGGCTCCATATCAGTTCACGTCTTCGGGGAGGACCGGCAGAGCGGCGATTTCTATGCCCTCTTCCACTAGCGCCTGGGCTTCGTCGGGCGTCGCCTGGCCGATGATGCCGCGGGCATCCGCCTCACCGTAATGGATCTTGCGAGCTTCCTCTGGAAAGCGGGTTCCGACATCCTCGGATTTCGCCTTGATCTCTGCTACGGCTTCCTTGAGCTTGAGGAAGGCTTCGCGACGAGCTGCATCCATGGCAACCGTCTGCATCTCTTCCTTCTTGCGTGCGGTCGAAACGGATGGCGCCATCAGCGATTTGGAGATGGAAGCGGAATTGCACACAGGGCAAGTCAGAAAGCCATTTGCAACCTGCCGATCGAAATCGGCGCTTTCGGAAAACCAGCCTTCGAACTCGTGGGCATTTTCACAAATAAGGGAATAGCGGATCAAGCTGCTGTGCCTCCTGAAATTCCCCCCGCAATTCGCTCGATGGAAAATTCCCGGCCGTTCTTAAGGTTCGGAATCTTGTCATGCGCCACCTTTACGGCCGCCGGGTCGATCTCCGCGAGAATGACCGCCTCGCCAGACGGGCCGGCCGAAGCCAGCACCTTGCCCCAGGGATCGATGATCATCGAATGGCCGAATGTCTCGCGCCCATCCTCATGCAGGCCGGCTTGCGCGGCGGCGATGACGAAGACGCCATTCTCGATGGCGCGGGCTCGCAGCAGGATTTCCCAATGCGCCTCACCGGTTTGCTTCGTGAAAGCGGCCGGAACAGTAATCACTTCGGCGCCGGCAACCGCCTGCGCACGGAAAAGCTGCGGGAAACGCACGTCGTAGCAAATGGTGAAACCCATCTCCGCGAAAGGCAGCGACAGCACGCGCACCTCCGATCCCGGTCGATAGGCTGCGCTTTCGCGCCAGCTCTCGCCATTATCGAGATCGACGTCGAACATGTGGATCTTGTCGTAGCGGTTCAGGATATTGCCGTCAGGTCCGAAGAGAAACCCGCGATTGGCCATCTTGCCGTCATCGAGCGCAATCGCCGTCGAGCCGACATGCATGTAAAGGCCGAGCTCGGCGGCAAGCGTCGAACCGGTCTTGACGATGATGTCATTGCTCTCGTCGCGCAGCACTTCCTTTGCCGCCGCGCGGTTACGCTGCAGCATGCCGGTCATTTCGGGCGTCTGCACGTAAGTCGCGCCCTTTGCTGCGGCTTCCCGGACAAGTCGCGCCATCGAAGCGGCATTCCGCTCCGGATCGACACCGGAGCACATCTGGATGGCAGCGGCCGTGAAACTCATCGCTCTTCCTCAGGCTGCCAGCAGTGGATCGAGCTTGCCTGCCCGATCGAGCGCGTAAAGATCATCGCAACCGCCGACATGCGTGCTGCCGACGAAAATCTGCGGAAAGGTGCTGCGGCCGTTCGACTTGCCGAGCATTTCCTGGCGAAGTTCAGGCGAGAAGGTCGCGTCATGCTCGACATAGTCCACGCCCTTCTCTTCAAGCAGAGATTTGGCGCGTGTACAAAAGCCGCAGAACTGCCGTGTATAGATGGTAACGGGTACCATGAATGATCTCCAGACGGTGCTGTTTTCTTAACGTCATATAGTTTCCGCAAAGGCCCTTGCAAAGGTCAAAACCGTTATATCGGCAGCACCTGCCTTGCGCAGCGCGCGCGTTGCCGCAGCGACCGTCGCACCCGTCGTATAGACATCGTCAACGAGCACGATGCGCTTGCCGAAGACATCGTCTTCTTTATTGGCGGCGACGGCAAAAGCGCCACGGACATTTTCCTCTCGCGCCCGAACGCCGAGGCCGACCTGCTGGCTGGTGCGCTTCACGCGCAGAAGGGTTGCGGGCAGAAGGGGCTTTTCGGCAAGTCGCGCCAGATGCCGGGCAAGTTCCGCTGCCTGGTTGAACTTGCGTGAAACCATGCGGGCGCGATGAAGCGGTACTGGAATGATGGCGTCGCAGCGCTCGACCGTGCCGTCCGAGGCACGCAGCATCCAGCCGGCCATCATCGGCGTAAGATCGGTGCGATCCCGATATTTGAGACCATGCACGAGGGCGCGAATGGCATTGTCATGCGCGGCTGCCGAACGCACCCGGTCGAAGGGCGGCGGATTGGCGATCGCCTCGGCGCTCAGGATGCCGGTGCCGAGATCATGGGAAAAGGGAATGCCGAGCACCTCGCAATAAGGCCGCTCGATGAACCGGACGGCGGCCCAGCATTTCGGACAGAGCCCACGATGGCCACCCGTCGAAACGCCACAGGCAGCACAAGCCGGCGGATAGACAAGATCGGCAATCAGCGACAGCGGCCGCAGCAGCTGCGCCCACACGTGTCCCTTCTCTCTTTTCGTCTCGATCATCCCCATATGAGGCAGACTAGCGTGTCGCGAGCCAAAGGAAAATCGCCTTGCCGCCCGCCGGACAGGGGAATATGGACATCGCCCATGGATATCATCTTCGACAAGCCACAGATCGCCGCAAACCGCCGCCGCGCGCTCGCAAACCATGATCCGAAGGCAGGCTTCCTGCTCGACATCGCCGCCGAGGAACTGGCAGAACGTCTGGCCGTCGTGGAGCGCACCTTCGAACACGCCGTGGAACTGCATGGCACCACGGGCGCAGCCGCCCGCGCGGCGATGGCCACCGGCAAGGTCGACAGCCTCACCCGCGTGGAAAGCGACATCGACTACGTCGCGCCGGGGGAATCATTTCTCGAAGCACCGCTTGAAGACGTGCCACTGGCGCCGCAATCGGCCAATCTGGTGATCGCGCCGCTCAACCTGCACCTGACCAACGACACACCCGGCGTCTTCATCCAGATCCGCCGCGCGTTAAAGCCAGACGGGCTTTTCCTGGCCGCCATTCCGGGCGCCGGTACGCTGCAGGAACTGCGCGAAGTGCTACTTGCGACCGAAATTGAAATGACCGGCGGCGCAAGCCCGCGCGTCATCCCCTTCGCCGATGTGCGCGATGTCGGTGGCCTGCTGCAACGTGGAGGCTTTGCCCTGCCCGTCATCGACGCGGAGAATTATACCGTACGCTATGATTCAATTTTTCCGCTGATGCGCGACCTGAGAGCGATGGGCATGGCCAATCCGCTGGCAGCCCGCAGCCGCAAGCCGCTGACGCGCGCCTTCTTCCTGCGCGCCGCTGAAATCTATGCCGAGCGCTATTCGGACCCCGACGGCCGTATCCGCGCAACATTTTCAATAATCTACGTGTCGGGATGGGCACCGCATGAAAGCCAGCAACAGCCGCTGAAGCCAGGAACGGCCAAGGCGCGGCTTGCTGACGCCCTGAAGGTGGAAGAGCAGAAGCTCAGGCAGTGAGCTAACGGATAGCTCAATTGATCGTCAGGTTATTCTCGACAGTGTTGAACACGCCACGCAGGCCATTGGTGAACACGCCCAGGCCTCCAATGAGGGCAGCCGCCATCAGCGCTGCGATCAGTCCATATTCTATCGCGGTCGCACCGCTTCTGTCCGCCAGAAATTTCTTCAGCAAATTCATCAACCCAACCCTTTTGTGCGCAAGACAGCAATGAAATTCACGGCCTCCGGCGACGGAAGCTTCATTTCCTCAGCAGCCGGCGCCGACGCCGTAGCCCTGGACGACACAGACAGAGCCAGGCGTATCCTGGAGCACGCTGCGACGAATCGTATAACGCTTGCCGTTTTCGGTCTTCGGGCCATTCTCGGTCTTCGGGATGGAGCCGGTGGTGATCGTGTCGAAATCCGCCGGTGCGCTGGCGAGCACGCTCTTCTTGGAGGAATCCGCCAGCATTGGCGTCAGGATGAGGGTCAGCGCCACTACGGCCGTGCCGAACAGAAGGGCGATATTGAGCGCCCCCGTCCTGCGCGAAGCAGACGAAGAAGCCCGTTCCTTCTCGCGAACAGCTTTCCAGAAATCGTCGTCCATGACGTCAAGCCCTTAAATACACGCACGCCAGTTGCTTGAGTGAGGCCGATCATTGCCAGAAGGTGCTAAATGATCGATTAATATCCACAGGTGAAATCGACGTTTCACACCAATAATCAGTAAAGGCTAAAGTAAATCCTGCAGCACCGGGATGAGCGGCTCATCGGCCGGTGGCATCGGGTAATCGCGCAGCGCCTGCGGGCGCACCCATTTGATCGCCTGTCCCTCACGACCGTGTGGAATGCCTTCATAACGGCGACAGACGTAAAGCGGCATCAGCAGATGGAATGTCTCATAGGTGTGGCTGGCAAAGGTCAGCGGCGCAAGGCACGGCACCTTGGTCGTAATGCCGAGTTCTTCGTTCAACTCGCGTACCAGCGTCTCCTCCGGTGTCTCACCAGGCTCGACCTTACCGCCGGGGAATTCCCATAGGCCGGCAAGCGACTTGCCTTCCGGCCGCTGTGCCAAAAGGATACGCCCATCGGTATCGATCAGCGCGCAGGCAGCGACGAGCAGCAGTTTCCTTCCGGCGTCGCTCATTCGCATCTCTCCTGCCAGTAGCAGTAGTGATAGGCATCGCGAAAACCGAGACGCTCATAAAGCGCAATCGCCGGCGCGTTGGAAAGCTTCACCTGCAGCCACGCGGTGCGGGCGCTGCGCATCCGCGCCCAGCGCAAGGCCGAGGTCAGGATTTCGACGCCGAGACCCTTGCGGCGATGCCCATCGGCAACCGAAAGCGACATGATGCCGGCAAGGTCGTTGTCCTGTACGCAGAGGACAGTCGCCAGCGAGCCATGGGTGGCATCCTCGATCATGAAAAGGCCCGATGGCGGCTTGATCGCAGAAATGATCTCGGCAAGCGACGGCTTCAGCGACAGCGGCGCCTGATCGACGACAAGATTGGCATCGACGAACCGACCGATGTCATGGGTCGGAAGATGATCGAGCGTATCGGGCAGATCGGCCTGCGAGAGATCGCAGACCATCACAGCCGTCTCATCGAAACGCTTCCATCCTTGTTCTCTAATCAGGTCGATCAGAACAGGCGAGGCAAGCGGCGTCTCGCGCACGATGGCAGGACGGCCATAGGCCTCGAACTTGCGGCTTGCCTTCTCCAGCCGGATCTCGACATCACGATGATCGGAAGGATCGAGCGGCACGATGGAGTTCAGGCGGTTGGAGGGATGGCCCGCAGTCAGACGGACCTGCCAGCTTCCGTCATATTGCACGGAAGCGGCCGGCCAGGCGCGAAAACCCACGGCTTCCAGCCGCCGGACCAGCGGCAGGTTCTGCTTCGGAAGGGATGCTTGCATCAACGAACGATCAGCTCCGGTAGTCGCCATTGATCGCAACATATTCCTTGGTGAGGTCGCAGGTCCAGACCGTAGCCTTGCCGGAGCCGAGGCCGATATCGACTTTGACAGGAATATCCTGCTTCTTCATCACGGCAGAGGCCGCATCCTCGGAATAGCTGGGGTCGCGCTCGCCGTTGACGGCGACGCGCACATCGCCGAACCAGATGGCGAGCCGGTCGCGGTCGGCCATTTCACCGGCCTTGCCGACGGCCATGACGATACGGCCCCAATTGGCATCCTCACCGGCAGCCGCAGTCTTGACCAGCGGCGAATTGGCAATGGAAAGGGCGATCGTCTTGGCAGCGGCATCGCTCTCCGCACCGGTCACGGTGATTTCGAGCATCTTGGTCGCGCCCTCACCGTCGCGGGCGACCTGAATCGCCAGATCCTTGAGGAGTTCGTTGAGGGCTGCGCGGAACGCGCCGAGCTGCGGATCGTCCGCGCTCGTGATGCTCGCTTGTCCGTCGGCTGCAACTGCACCCGTCGCAAAGAGCATCAGCGTATCCGATGTCGAGGTGTCGCTGTCGACGGTCATGGAGTTGAAGCTCGGCTCGACGCCGGCAGACAGCAGCGACTGCAAGGCGGAGGAAGCAATATCGGCATCCGTGACGACGAAGGAAAGCATGGTTGCCATGTCGGGCGCGATCATGCCGGCGCCTTTGGCGATGCCGTTGATCGTCACCTTGACGCCGCCGATCTCGGCAGTGCGGGTCGCGACTTTCGGATAGGTGTCGGTGGTCATGATGGCCTTGGCGGCCTCGAACCAGAAATCGCCTGTGGCATCGGCATGCATCTTGTCGAGTACACCGGAGAATTTGGTGGCGTCCAGAGGTTCGCCGATGACGCCGGTCGACGCGAGGAAGATTTCATTTTCACCGCAGCCGACGGCAGCAGCGGCAGACTTTGCAGTGAGTTCAGTCGCAGCGCGGCCCTTCAAACCGGTGAAGGCATTGGCATTGCCGGAATTGACGACGACGGCGCGTGCCACGCCATGCGGCAGGTTGGTCCGGCAGAAATCGACTGGAGCGGAGGGGCATTTCGACTTGGTGAAGACGCCGGCAACGGCAGCCGGAGCGTCGAACACCATCATCAGCACGTCCGTCCGGTTCTTGTACTTGATGCCTGCGGAAGCAGTCGCCATGCGTACTCCGCGTAGCGGGGGCAGCGAAGCGAAGGATTTCGGGGCAAGCGGAGAAACGATAGCGGACATGGGATGCGACCTGCCAATGAGCATTTCCAGGCGAAGTGGAAGCCGGTTCACCGTCCGGAAATGCGACAACAATCAATGATAGTGAAGGGCCCGGAAGAACCGGGCCCAAATGCTGATTACTGCTGCGGCGCCGGTGCCGGCGCGGCACCCGGCTCAGGCTGCTTGTTCGCGTCTTCGTAACCCTTGCGGAGCGCTTCGTCCGTGATTTCAACCTTCGCCGAAGCCTTCGCCTGGTTCAGAAGAGCAAGATACTTGTCGCGCATGACGAGCTGACGAACCTGGTCCTGTACCTGTTCGAATGCCGGCGGCGGAGCGTCGCGCTTATCCTCCACCTTGATGACGTGATAGCCGAAATCGGTCTTCACAGGGGTCTTGGAATAGGTGCCCTTGTCGAGTGCGAAGGCTGCATCCTCGAATTCCTTGACCATGCGGCCGCGGCTGAAATAGCCGAGGTCGCCGCCATCATCCTTGTTCGGATCGGTGGACTTTTCCTTGGCGAGCTCGGCAAAATCCTTGCCCGCTTCGAGCTGCTTGATCACGTCCTTGGCCTCGTCCTCGGTCTTGACGAGGATGTGGCGGGCATGAACCTCTTCCTGCTTCGGCAGGCCGGCGACTTCCTTGTCATAGCGTGCCTTCACGTCGGCATCGGTCACGGTGTCGACGACATGCTTCTTGAAGTAGGCATTGTGAAGTTCGCGGTCCGTCAGGTACTGCATGCGCTTCTTGAAGTCATCCGTCTGGTCGAGCTTCTCGGCGGTGGCATCGGCAGCGAGCAGCTTTACGTCGATCGCGGCGGAGAGCGCTGCGACCTTCTTCTGGTCGTCAGGAAGCTGCGCGAGCTGCGGGTCGAGATTGGCTACTGCCAGATCGAGTTCCGACTGGTGGATCTCAAGATTGCCGACCTTGGCGACGACGGCGTCATCGGCATAGGCCGGAGCCTGGAAGGCGACGAAGGCCGTAAACGCCAGCGCAGCAAGTTTGTTGGTGCTCAACATCAAATAACCCTTCACAATTATACCCGCCGGCTTCAGCTTGTGTGAATCCAGCCCGAAAACAGCCTTCAACACCGGAATGTGGCCTTTCTATATCAGCCAAATCCGTTGACATCATTTGCCCCCCCTCTTATCTGTCACGCAACCTCGCGTCCAGAACAGTTTCCGGGCGTTTTCAAGCGCGCGCCTGTTTTTCGGCTGGGCCGCGAATAAGAAACGTCGGGGAAGAATATTCAGAAAGGGCCAGTCATATGGTCAGCTTTGGCGGTATTGCCCGCAAGTTATTTGGCTCAGCCAACGACCGCCGCGTGCGGTCCTTCCAGCCGAACGTCGCCGCAATCAACTCTATCGAAGAGAAGACCAAGGCGCTGACGGACGAGCAGCTTACCGCAAAGACGGTGGAGTTCCGTGCTCTTCTGGCGGAAGGCAAAACGCTGGACGATATCCTCATCCCGGCCTTCGCGGTCGTTCGGGAGGCCTCTCGCCGCGTCCTCAGCATGCGACCTTTTGACGTACAGCTTGTTGGCGGCATGATCCTCCATTCCAATGCCATCGCCGAAATGAAAACCGGTGAAGGCAAAACGCTGGTCGCCACCCTGCCGGTCTATCTGAACGCGCTTGCTGGCAAGGGCGTTCATGTCGTCACCGTCAACGACTACCTTGCACAGCGCGACGCAGCGACCATGGGCCGCCTCTACAGCTTCCTCGGCCTGACCACCGGCGTCATCGTCCACGGCCTTTCCGACGACGAACGCCGCGACGCCTATGCGTGTGACATCACTTACGCGACCAACAACGAACTCGGCTTCGATTATCTGCGCGATAACATGAAGTACGAGACGAACCAGATGGTCCAGCGCGGCCACAACTTCGCGATCGTCGACGAAGTGGACTCGATCCTCGTCGACGAAGCCCGCACGCCGCTCATCATCTCCGGCCCGCTCGACGACCGCTCCGACCTTTACAACACCATCGATACCTACATTCCGCTGCTGACGCCTGATGATTACGAGATCGATGAAAAGCAGCGTTCGGCAAATTTCTCCGAAGTCGGCACTGAGAAACTGGAAAACCTGCTGAAGCAGGCTGGCCTCCTGAAGGGCGCATCGCTCTACGACATCGAAAACGTTGCGATCGTCCACCACATCAACAATGCGCTGAAGGCCCACAAGCTTTTCCAGCGCGACAAGGACTATATCGTCCGCAACGACGAGATCGTCATCATCGATGAATTCACCGGCCGCATGATGCCGGGCCGCCGTTACTCGGAAGGCCAGCATCAGGCGCTGGAAGCCAAGGAAAAGGTACAGATCCAGCCGGAAAACCAGACTCTGGCCTCGATCACGTTCCAGAACTACTTCCGCATGTACAACAAGCTTGCCGGCATGACCGGTACAGCTCAGACGGAAGCGGAAGAATTCGGCAACATCTACAATCTCGACGTTCTCGAGGTGCCGACCAACCTGCCGATCATGCGTATCGATGAAGACGACGAGGTCTACCGGACCGTCGAGGAGAAGTACAAGGCGATCATCACCGAGATCCTTGACGCTCACAAGCGCGGCCAGCCGGTACTCGTCGGCACCACCTCGATCGAGAAGTCGGAATCTCTGGCCGAGCTTATGCGCAAGCAGGGCTTCTCGAAATTCCAGGTTCTCAATGCCCGTTATCACGAGCAGGAAGCCTATATCGTCTCTCAAGCCGGTGTTCCGGGTGCAGTGACGATCGCTACCAACATGGCCGGTCGCGGTACCGACATCCAGCTCGGCGGCAACCTCGACATGCGCATCGAGCATGAGCTTGCCGAAATCGAGCCGGGCCCAGAGTATGACGCCAAAGTCGCGGCAATTCGCGAAGAAATCAAAACCCTCAAGGAACAGGCGCTTGCCGCCGGCGGACTTTACGTCATCGCCACCGAGCGCCATGAAAGCCGCCGCATCGATAACCAGCTGCGCGGCCGTTCCGGCCGTCAGGGCGACCCCGGCCGTTCCAAGTTCTACCTGTCGCTTCAGGACGACTTGATGCGCATCTTCGGCTCCGACCGCATGGACAGCATGTTGCAGAAGCTGGGCCTCAAGGATGGCGAGGCAATCGTCCATCCCTGGATCAACAAGGCCTTGGAGCGCGCGCAGAAGAAGGTTGAAGCCCGCAACTTCGACATCCGCAAGAACCTTCTGAAGTACGACGACGTTCTGAACGACCAGCGCAAGGTCATCTTCGAGCAGCGCGTAGAGATGATGGAAGCGCCGAACATTTCCGAGACCGTATCGGACATGCGTCGCGAAGCCGTCGACGATCTCGTTACGACCCATATTCCCGAACGGGCCTATGCCGAACAGTGGGATGCCGCCGGCCTGAAGACACAGGTCGCCAACATCCTCAACCTCGATCTGCCGATCGAGGACTGGGTGAAGGAAGAAGGCATTGGCGAGGACGATATCCGCGAGCGCCTGATGGAAGCCACCAACGCCGCCTTCAACGACAAGGTGGAGCGTTTCGGCCCTGATATCATGCACTATGTCGAGCGCCAGATCGTCATGCAGACGCTCGACCATCTGTGGCGTGAGCACATCGTCAACCTCGACCACCTGCGCTCCGTCATCGGTTTCCGCGGCTATGCCCAGCGCGATCCTCTGCAGGAATACAAGTCGGAAGCCTTCGAACTCTTCCAAGCGCTGCTCAACAATCTGCGCCAGGCCGTCACCGCACAGCTGATGCGTGTCGAGCTGGTGCAGCAGGCTCCGCCGCAGCCGGAACCGCCGATCATGCAGGCGCATCACCTCGACCCGACGACCGGCGAGGATGATTTTACGAACACGACCTATCAGGCGCTTGAGATCACCGTCCCGCCGGAAAACCGCAACCCCGACGATCCCGCAACCTGGGGCAAGGTCGGCCGTAACGAGGCCTGCCCCTGTGGCTCGGGCAAGAAATACAAGCACTGCCACGGTGCTTTCGAACAGGTCTGAGAATGGCGCCTCCGGGCGCCATTTTCTTTTGCCTTCCTCCCATTTTTGGTCATGAGCCGCAGGTACTTCGGCAACCACGGCAATACCGTTTCTTAACCCTGGTCTGGCAAGACTTGCCGGTGCGAATGCCCTGCCCTTAGAGTTTTGCGTGTTAAAATGGCGGTCATAGAAACAGCGGAAAAAATGCTGCCGGCGGGGCTGCGGCCGATGGCCGGCCCCGTGCTGCGCATGCTCGCCACCGTGCTGACCGATCGGGGCGACAAGGCAGCCGCGCAACGCATGGCGCTGATCGCCTTTTCGATCCGCATTCTGAGCGCCGCACTCGCCTTCCTGTCGCAGATCGTGCTCGCCAGGCTGATGGGTGAATATGAATACGGCATCTTCGTTTTCGTCTGGGTGCTGGTCGTCCTCTGCGGCGATCTTTCATGCCTCGGCTTCCACACAGCGATCGTCCGCTTCCTGCCGCAATATCGCGCTGCCGGCGCCTTTGCCGAGATCCGCGGCTTGACCGGCACGGCGCGTGTTTTCGCGCTGCTCTCAGGTACGACCGTTCTCATCGCCGGCATGCTCGGCCTGCATTTCTTCGGCGACAGGATCGAAAGCTATTACCTGGTGCCGATCTTCCTCGGCCTCATGGCCATGCCGATGATCGCGCTCGGCGACATCCTCGAGGGCACGTCACGGGCCAATCATTGGCCCGTCATGGCGCTCAGCCCTGTCTATATTGTCAGGCCGATCCTCATCATCCTTTTCATGCTGGCTGCGATCTTCTCCGGCGTACCGCACACGGCGGTTACCGCCATGCAGGCAGCACTTGCGGCAACCTTCGTCACCGCGCTCGGCCAATATGCCGCTACGCTCTATCGGATGCGCAAGCATTACGATGCCGGCCCCCGCAAGGTGGATTTCGTGGAATGGCTGGGTGTCGCCTTCCCGATCTTCCTGATCGAAGGTATGAGCTTCCTGCTCACCAATTCCGACGTCGTCGTCGTCGGCATCTTCCTGGAGCCGCATGACGTCGCGATCTACTTTGCGGCGGCCAAAACCATGGCGCTGGTGCATTTCATCAATTTCTCGGTGAAGGCCGCCTCCGGCCCGCGCTTCTCCTCCCTCATTGCCGAAGGCAACCAGGCAAATCTCGCGGCTGCGGCCATCGATGCCGCTCGCTGGACCTTCTGGCCGGCCCTTGGCGTCGGTCTCGTGGTCCTGGCGGCCGGGCATCTTCTGCTGTCGCTTTTCGGCGGTGCCTTTACGGCCGGTTATATGCTGATGGCGATCCTGCTCGCCGGCATCCTCGCCAAGGCACTCGTCGGTCCTGCCGAAACGCTTCTGATGATGGCAGGCAAGCAAAACCTCTGCGTCGCCCTTTATGCCGGAGCACTCACCGCCAATGTCGGCCTCAATATTCTGCTGATCCCGCATTACGGCATCGTCGGCACGGCAATCGCTACAGCCTCCGCCATGGCCGTGGAAGCGATCCTGCTGCATGTCTTCGTGCGCCGTGCGCTCGGCTTTGTACTTTTTGCTTTCGCCACCCCTTCCGCCGCAACGCCAGAAATGAGAGCCCGATAGATGGTACGCGTACCACCCATCACCGAGAGTACCGACAGCAACGCGAACCGCATGGTTCACGATCTTGCCGCGCTCAAGTTCGAAGCACCGCAGGCCGAAGGGCGCATCGAAATCGGCCGGCCGGGCCGTGAACTCTGCCTTTACCCCGGCAAGCTCGGTTACGATCTGCAGGAGGAACTGGACTTCCTCTCCAACCGCGCGATGGAGCCGAACGTCTTCTTCAGCGGCCGTTTCCTGGCCCCGGCCATGCCGCGGCTGGAGGATCGGCAGGTCAATTTCGCCATTATCAGAGACCTGAACGAGAAGCGCAGCCGCATGCGCCTGCTCATGCCCTTCTCCGTCGACAAGCCCGGTTTCGCCGTTGGCCCATCGATCATCCGCGGCTGGGCAAACAGCTTCGGCCCGCTCGGCACGCCCTTGGTCGATGCCGAGGACGCGGCCGAGACGCTGGACAATCTCTTCGAGGGCCTGATCACCCCGGATCTCGGCCTGCCGGGCACGCTGGTGCTGCCTGATGTGCGGCTGAACGGCATCTTCGTGCGCATGGCAAAGGCCGTTGCGCTGAGCCGCAACCTGCCGCTGACCATCGCCAATCCCTATGAGCGGCCGATGTTGCAGAGCGATGACGACGCCATTGTCTATCTCGGCCGCACCGTATCCTCTTCCCACCTGCGCGAGATGCGCCGCCAGTGGCGGCTGCTCGAAGAGCTCGGCACGGTCGTCCACACGGTTGCCCGCCAGCCGCGCGAGATTCACATGCGCTTCGAGGAATTCCTGGCGCTGGAGGCCGGCGGCTGGAAGGGCAAGCGCCGCAGCGCGCTGGTGACCGACCGTTATCATACCGCCTTCGCCCGCGAGGCCGTCTCCAACCTGGCGGAGATCGATGCCGTGCGCATCCACACGATCGACCTCAAAGGCAAGGCGATTGCCTCCGTGGTCGTGCTGATGATGGGCGGCGAGGCCTACACCTGGAAGACCGCCTATGACGAAAGCTATTCTCGCTATTCGCCGGGCAAGCTGTTGATGAGCGAACTGACCGAATGGCATCTCGACGACGCCAATGTCGTGCGCTCGGATTCATGCGCCGTCTCCGACCATCCGATCATGAGCCGCTTCTGGCGGGAACGCGAGGAGATGGGCACGCTGGTGATCGGCCTCACCCAGAACGGCGACCGCGACATGCGCCAGGTTGCCGCCCAGCTTCACATGTACCGCAGCACCCGCAACATGGCGAAGATGCTGCGCGAGAAGATCATGTCGCTTGCCGGCCGCGGCTAGGTTGCAGATTCCTTTGCAGCCTTTTCCCGCAACAGCCGGCGGATGACCTTGCCAGTGGTCGTCAGCGGCAGGGCATCGACGAATTCAACCTCGCGCGGATATTCGTGCATCGAAAGCCGCGTCTTCACCCAGTCCCGGATTTCCGCTGCCAGTTCCGCACTCGGGCTGTAACCCGGCGAAAGCACGATATAAGCCTTGACGATCTCCGTACGCAGCGGATCGGGCTTGCCGACGGCCGCCGCAAGCTGCACGGCCGGGTGGCCGATGAGACAGTCCTCGATCTCCGCCGGGCCGATGCGGTATCCCGACGACGTGATGACATCGTCGTCACGGCCGGCAAAAGTGATGTAGCCCTCCGCATCCTGCCGGCCGATATCGCCGGTCAGCAGCCAGTCCTTGGCATACTTCCTCTCGGTCGCGCCAGGATCGTTCCAGTAGCCGAGAAACATCACCGGATCTGGGCTGGCAATGCCGATCTGCCCCTGCTCGCCGACCGGCAGTTCGTCGCCTTCATCGCTGACGATAGCCACCCTGTGGCCCGGCGAGGCACGCCCGATCGCGCCGGCCTTCGATACGCCGAAGGCTGCACTCGAGGCCAGCACGAAATTGCATTCGGTCTGCCCGTAGAATTCATTGACGGTGACGCCGAGCGTGCGGCGCACCCATTCGTAGGTCTCGCGCCCCAGGGATTCACCTGCCGAGCCAATGGTGCGCAGCACGAGATCATATTTCGAGCGTGGATCCTCGACGGATTTCAGGAGCCGCAGCGCCGTCGGTGGAATGAAGGCGTTGCGCACCTTCATCTCGGCCATGATGCGATAGGCCATGTCGGCATCGAATTTCTGTGCCGGCGAGGAGACGACAGGCGCGCCGAGCAGCAGGCTTGGCAACAACGCATTGAGCAACCCGCCAGCCCAGGCCCAGTCGGACGGAGTCCAGACCTTGTCTCCGGACTGCGGAAAGCCCTCGTGGGCAAACTGCATGCCGGGAATATGGCCAGCCAAAACTCGATGACCATGCAGCGCGCCCTTCGGCGGCCCCGTCGTGCCGGACGTAAAGATCATCAGCGCCGGCTCGTCCGGTCCCGATCGCGCAATTTCGAAAGTGGAGGAATAGGCAGAGACCAGATCGGCAAAGCCGAGCGTGCTTGCGGAGGCTCCCTCTACGCTGATGATATGTTTGACGTCAGGCAGCCGTTCGCGGATCTGGTTGACGCGCGCAAGCCCGAAACCATTGGTGACGATAGCTGTCGCACCCGCAGCCTTCAGCCGGTACTCCAGCGCCTCGACACCGAAAAGCAGCGCAAGCGGCAGGGCGATCGCGCCCATCTTGTAGATCGCCACATGCGAAATGACTGTCTCGAAGGATTGCGGCAGGAGCAGCGCCACACGGTCTCCCCTCCCGATGCCAAGTGCCGCAAGCGCGTTGGCGAGGGACGAGGAGCGAGCGGCAAGTTCGCCGTAGGTCAGCGACAGGTGATGGCCGTCGGGGCTGAAATGTTCGAGGCAGACGCGGTCGGGATCACGCGCGGCCCAGTCGTCGCTGACGACGCGGCCGATATTAAAATCCTCTGATATCTGCCAGGAGAAATCGCGGTAGAGCGTGTCGTATCGATCGCCGGGCGGCAGTTTCATAAGCATGATCTCGTAAAATGCTGCACCAGCTAACACCTCACCGTGCGGATGTGCAAGCGATGTAATCCGCAAGGATGAGACGACGTTCCGCATGCTCATCATGTATTATTGCGCTAACGGCAGAACACATTCTCCGCTAGCTCGCTGAGACTATGACGATTTCTGCGCTACATCATGCGCATGCGCCTCGGGAGTCGCTGAAATTCATCACGGAGCACTTTCATGGAATATGTAAAACTCGGGAAAACCGGTCTCGAAGTCTCGAAGATCTGCCTTGGCTGCATGACCTATGGCGACCCGGACCGCGGAAACCACGCCTGGAGCCTGTCGGAAGAAGAAAGCCGAAAATTGCTCAAGCAGGCGATCGATCTCGGCATCAATTTCCTCGACACGGCCAACACCTATTCCAATGGCTCCTCCGAAGAGATTGTCGGCCGCGCCATCAAGGATTTCGCCAAGCGCGAGGATATCGTGCTTGCGACCAAGGTGTTCAACCGCATGCGCCCCGGCCCGAATGGCGCCGGCCTGTCGCGCAAGGCGATTTTCGACGAGATCGACAACAGCCTGCGCCGCCTTGGCACAGACTATGTCGATCTCTACCAGATCCATCGCTGGGACTATACGACGCCGATCGAGGAAACGCTGGAAGCTCTCCATGATGTCGTCAAAGCCGGCAAGGCGCGTTATATCGGCGCTTCCTCCATGTATTCCTGGCAATTTGCCAAGGCGCTCTACACCTCCCGCCTCAACGGCTGGACGGAATTCGTCAGCATGCAGGACCACGTGAACCTGCTCTACCGCGAAGAAGAACGGGAAATGCTGCCTTTCTGTGAGGATCAGAAAATCGCCGTCATTCCCTGGAGCCCGCTCGCCCGTGGCCGCCTGACCCGCGATTGGGACGAAAAGACCAACCGCAGCGAGACTGATGAATTCGGCAAGACGCTCTACAAGCAGGCCGAGGATGCCGACCGGAAGATCGTCGAGAAGGTCGCCGAAATCGCCAAGGCCCATGGCGTTTCCCGCGCGCAGGTCGCCACCGCCTGGATCCTCCAGAAAAGCGCCGTCACCGCTCCGATCATCGGCGCCTCCAAGCCACAGCACCTGATCGACGCCGTCGGCGCGCTGTCGGTGAAGCTTGGTGCCGAGGATATTGCGGCACTCGAAACACCCTACATTCCGCACAATGTCGCCGGCTTCAAATAAGTCGCCGGATTGCGACCTCCCTCGGCATTGGCGGGGGAGGCTCTTTACACTTCCTGAAGTCAGGACTTCCAGGCAAGCGACCTCTTTGTCGCCTCTTCATCGAAACCGGCCGCCACGGAATATGAGCTCACCCCGCTCGGGCGCGACCTATGGAAGCAGATCATGCCGATGTGGCGCTGGGCCGCCGAAAACGTCGCCTCTTTCGAGGCTGCGCGTGCCCGCAGCAAGAGACCATCACGAGCCGGTCACAGTTAGGTCTTAGCGGTTTGCGGTAAACAGAGGACCGTCCGCATGACCATCGTTCCTTTCGACGCTCACCGCTTTCGCAGCACCGCTGTCTATTACAGCCGTTTCCGCGTTCCCTATCCTGACAGGCTGATTGAACGCGTTACCGAAAGAACCGGCCTGAACCCCGGCGAGCATATACTCGACCTTGGCTGCGGGCCGGGACCGCTCGGCGTCGCCTTCGCGCGCCTTGCCGGCGGCGATGTGACCGGGCTCGATCCCGAGCCGGAAATGCTGGAGGTCGCACGCGAAAATGCCGCGGAAACCGGTGTCGACGTGCGGTTCATCCAAGGCTCGTCTTACGATCTCGGCCCGGATCTGGCGCCGCTGAAACTTGCCATCATGGGCCGTTCCTTCCATTGGATGGACCGGCCGGCAACTCTTGCAGCACTCGACAGGCTCATCATTCCGGGCGGCGCCGTCGTTCTCTTCGCCGACAAGCATATCGCCGCGACACCGGATTGGCGCGACGTGCTGCATCAGCTCTCGGAGACCTATTCGCCGGAAAAAAGCGCCGAACGCAAATTGCGTCGCGCGCCGGAATTCGGCCCGCATGAGACAATCCTCCTGCGCTCCCCCTTCCACAATCTGGAACGCATCGGCATCGTCAACGAAAGGGTGATCGGGGCGGAAGACATCATCGGCCGTGCCTTCTCCATGTCCGTCACCTCGCCACAGGCGCTGGGTGACAAGACACAGGAATTCGAGGCAGCCTTCCGCAATGAACTGGCCGCCCTGTCACCGGACGGCAGGTTCACCGAAACCGTTGAAAGCCACGCGCTGATCGCCTTCCGCGACTAGGACTGCGGCTCGGAATCGAGCTTGCGGCGCATCGTCACCAGAAACTGTTCGGCCAGCGCTCGATCCTCAACCGCGCGGGCGAGGATAACGGCCCCCATCATCGAGGAAAGCGTGGTCGTCGCATTGGCGCGGCGCTCTTCCGGCGTCTCACCCGGCACGATATCCTTCAGCACATCGACCAGGGTGGACAGCCCCTCGCTGAAGGTTGCACGGACCGCACCTTCACTGCGGCTGACTTCCTGGATCAGTGAAGCGAACACACAGCTTCCGCCGGGATCATCGACCGTGCGCCAGTCAATGTAGTGATCGAGCAGTGCCCGGAGCGGTCGGTCGGGCGCATTGGCGATCAATTCACGCCAGCGCTCTTCGACGCGCTCGATCAGCTTGCGGCTAACCTCCAGCGCAAGACCGTCTTTCGATTCGAAATGGCCGTAGAATCCGCCATGCGTCAGGCCCGCAGCCTTCATGATGTCGGCAACGCCGACGCCATCAAACCCGTTTTCGCGGAAAAGCACGCTGGCCGCCGTCAGGATCTTCTCGCGGTTTTCTGCAAATTTCTCGCGGCTGACCCGCATTTTTCGTCTCCGGAAATGGTCGCTTGACAATTTATATGATGTCCATCATCAATACGCAACAAATATGATGATCATCATGTAAAACTGCCTTGTATTGTCCCCTTCCCACTAACGGAATTTGCCCATGGTCTCTGCAGTCCTTGCATCATCCCTTGCCCGGCGAAACATCCACTATGGATGGGTCGTCGTTGCCGCCGCCTTCCTGACCATGCTGGTAACCGCCGGCGCAATGGGCGCGCCAGGTGTCCTTATCAAACCGCTGCAGGACGAATTCGGCTGGGAAACCTCGCAGATTTCCTCTGCTCTCGCCGTCCGCCTGATCCTCTTCGGCCTGATGGGTCCCTTCGCGGCCGCCTTCATGAACTATTTCGGCGTTCGCAAGGTCATCGTCTTCGCGCTGGCGCTCATTGGTGCCGGCTTCGTCGGCTCGCTGTTCATGACCAAGCTTTGGCATCTCTTGGCGCTATGGGGTGTCGTCGTCGGCTTCGGCACCGGCCTGACTGCCATGGTACTGGCGGCCACGGTTTCCACCCGCTGGTTCGTCAAGCATCGCGGTCTCGTCGTCGGCATGCTCTCGGCAAGCTCGGCAACCGGCCAGCTCGTTTTCCTGCCGCTAATGGCGGAACTGACCGAACGCTACGGCTGGCGCGCCACCGTCTTCTTCGTCTGCGCCATGATCATGGTCGCCGCCCTTCTCGTGCTGCTCTTCATGCGTGACCGTCCCTCGGACGTGAACCTGCCGTCGGTCGGCGAAACCCAGATCGCGCCGGCTCCGGCACGCGGAACTCTCATCGCTGCACTGGCAACGCCGATCACCGTCCTGAGGGAGATTTCGAAGACGTCCACTTTCTGGATCCTGTTCGCCACCTTCTTCATCTGTGGTCTCAGCACCAACGGCCTTATCCAGACGCATTTCGTGACGCTCTGCGGCGATTTCGGCATCATGCCAGTTGCCGCCGCCAGCGTTCTCGCTGTCATGGGCATCTTCGATTTCTTCGGTACGATCGGCTCCGGCTGGCTCTCCGACCGTTTTGACAATCGCTGGCTGCTCTTCTGGTATTACGGCCTGCGCGGTCTCTCACTGCTTTTTCTGCCCTTCAGTGATTTCAGCTTCTACGGCCTGTCGATCTTTGCCGTCTTCTACGGCCTCGACTGGATCGCCACCGTACCGCCGACCGTCAAGATCGCTGCCGACCGCTTCGGCCGTGAAAAAGCCGGCCTCGTTTTCGGCTGGGTCTTTGCCGGCCACCAGCTGGGTGCAGCGACCGCAGCTTACGGCGCTGGCCTGTCACGCACGGCCCTGGAAAGCTACCTGCCCGCCTTCTTCATCGCCGGCGCTTTCTGCCTGCTGGCTTCGATCCTGGCAATCACGCTGAAGAAATCCGACCTCACTGGCCCGGGTGAGGCAGTCGCCCACTAAACCTTGATTTCCAAACGCCAAAACTTCGCCCGCCGTCTTGCACGCGCGGGCGAACGCATGTTAGACAGCCGCCTCGTATTCGCTGCCCCATTGGCGGAATTGGTAGACGCGCTCGACTCAAAATCGAGTTTCGAAAGAAGTGCTGGTTCGACCCCGGCATGGGGCACCAGATATCTCTAAGATAAATGGATTTCATTTTTGCCTACGCCCCGATGGCGAGGGGTGAACCTTGGCTGACAATGCTGAAGACCCGGCGGAGTGGAGCGCCGGATCTTCAGTCTGCCGACTAATTACAACGGCGAACCGTTTTCGTGACAGCGCCTTCATCGGTCTGACGGGTTACACTGCGGGTGACACAGCGGTCACGGTCCCGATCGCGGTAGCGATCACGTTCGCGCACCGCGCCGAACGTGATGCCGCGATCGCTAATGGTTACGCCGGGACGCGCCCGCTCCCGGTCACGGTCATACCGATCGTAATGATCATAACCGTCGTATGCACGCTCGCGTGTGACCGTCACGCTGTCTGCCATTACAGGGGCTGCGGTCGAGCCCAGGGCAAGGGCAACGATTGCACAGTTGATGATGATCTTTCGCATCTTTCTTCTCCTTGTCGTCGTGTATAAGCAACGACACGGGAGCTTAGTGGTTCCGCCAAAAAGCCGGACATTTAGGCCCGATCCATCCAAATCAACTCTTTAACTTTGCCGGCGCTTCATCCTAAAGTGCCGGCCGCAGGGCATTTTGAGAGGGCTGATGCATCAAGAAGCGGGACTCATCGCAACGGTAGCCATAAGCTTCGTCTTCGCGGCAATTCTTGGCTATGGCGCCGACAGGCTGCGGCTGCCGCCGCTGGTCGGCTATCTCGTCGCCGGTATCGTCATGGGCCCGTTCACACCGGGCTTCGTCGCCGATACGGAGCTGGCGAGCCAGCTTGCCGAAATGGGTGTGATCTTGCTGATGTTCGGCGTCGGCCTGCACTTTTCCGCATCTGATCTTTTGGCTGTCCGCGGCATCGCCGTTCCGGGCGCCATCGGCCAGATCCTGCTTGCGACCCTGCTCGGCATCGGTCTCGGGGAGTTGTGGGGCTGGAGCCTCGGCGCCGGCATCGTTTTCGGGCTCAGCCTTTCGGTCGCCAGCACCGTCGTGTTGCTGAAAGCGCTGGAAGAGCGCAACCTCGTCAACACCGCAGGCGGGCGCGTTGCCGTCGGCTGGCTGATCGTCGAGGATCTCGCCATGGTGCTGGCGCTCGTCCTGCTGCCGGCCCTTGCCGAACTTCTGGGCGGTCACGCAAGCGACGCCGCCACGCACGGCCTCGATCTGCCGCTTTCGGTGACGATCGCACTCACCTTGCTGAAGGTTGTGGCCTTTGCTGCCATGGCGATCTTCCTTGGCCCCCGCATCGTGCCCTGGCTTCTGACATTGATTGCCCGGACCGGCTCACGTGAACTCTTCACGCTCACCGTGCTCGCCATCGCGCTTGGCATCGCCTTCGGCTCGGCGGCGATCTTCGGCGTTTCCTTTGCGCTCGGCGCCTTTTTCGCAGGCGTGGTCATGAGCGAATCCCATCTCAGCCATCGCGCCGCCGCCGATTCCCTGCCGCTGCAGAATGCCTTCTCGGTGCTGTTCTTCGTCTCGGTCGGCATGCTCTTCGACCCTTCGATCATCGTACATCAGCCTCTCGCCGTCATCGGCGCACTGGCACTGATCATCATCGGCAAGGCGGTCATCTCCTTCGGCATCGTAGCCCTGTTGCGTTATCCGATCGGCATGGGGCTGACGGCAGCCGGCGGCCTTGCCCAGATCGGCGAGTTCTCCTTCATTCTCGCCGGCCTTGGCGTTTCGCTCGGGCTGCTGCCGCACGAGGGACAAGACCTGATCCTCGCCGCAGCAATTCTCTCCATCACACTGAACCCGCTCGTCATCTTCGTGGCGGAGAAGCTGAACCGCAAAATCAAGAAGAAATGGCCGCGTCTCTACGAAAGCTACGGCCGGAAGAACCAGGATGCCCTGGCGCGGGAACTGGAAAAGATCAGGGCGCTCGGCGAGGAACGCGCGCGCCAGCATCATCTGCGGATCCAGCAACTGGTCGAGACTTTCCCGCTCTTCTCCGAAGTCGGCGAGGATGCGCTCGAGGAACTGCTGCTGCTGTTCAACCCCAAACTCGCCTCGCCCGGCGAGCGCGTCATCCGCCGCGGGGATCGCGGTGACAGCATGTATTTCATCTCTTCCGGCGCAGTCGAGGTACGGCTTGCAAGCGGGGCTGTGCGGCTCGAGCCCGGGGCCTTTTTCGGCGAAATGGCGTTGCTCAGCGGCGGACGCCGCACTGCCGATGTCACGGCCGTCGATTTTTGCCAGTTCGAAGTGCTGGATCGGCGTGACTTCAACATGTTCATGTCGCGCCATCCGCATCTGCGTACGATCGTCAGTGAAATGGCACAGAAGCGCACCGCAATGAACGTGATGCGCCAACAGTGGGAAAAATCCATGGATCTGTCGTAAAAACGCCGCCGCACGGGCCGCAACGTCACGAGGTGGGAACAGTGCGCAGGACCCGTTATTCCCGCACATCGTGCGATCTGCGGGCAGCCCTGATCACGCTGTCGTGATGTCGTCTATCTTCGGCCAGTAGAGATCCGAATGGTAATCGGCCGGGATCGGATCGAGCCTGGAAATCGCTTCGGCGGCAAAATTGATCTGCATGGCGAGATATTTGAGTATGGCCGGCATCGGCACACCAGCGGCAAATTCCATGACCCGTGAACGGTTATAGCCGCTGGCACCAAGACGTCGCGCCGCCTCACGGCGGACATCCTCGCTGTCCGGCCTACGGCTCTCGGCTCCGCGACCCCGCTGGCCGGCCGCAGCGAGCCCGCCTTCTATCACCCTCAATCGCATGGCATGCCACCCGGTATTTCGACTCGCATAAAGCTTGCCGCAGATTCGCCCGCTTGCCATCCCGCGAAATTTTGGGAGGAGCCGACGCAGATCACGAAATTTTCAACACTAAACCCGGTAAGCCGCAGGCCGAGCATTTACAGCGTCGTGATCGCCCCCTAATGCTTTGTGCGTTGCAACAGGGAAAGGAAACGGATGCTCCGCAGACTTTACGACTGGACCATGTCTCTGGCCTCGAAAAAATCGGCCGAAGTCTGGCTCGCCGTCATCGCCTTCGTCGAAAGTTCCGTCTTTCTCGTTCCCGCTGACGTGCTCTTCCTGCCGATGGCACTCGCCAAGCCCGAGCGCTCCTATCGCTATGCGATCGTCGCCACCGTCGCCTCGGTGCTCGGCGGCATCGCCGGCTGGGCGCTCGGCTATTACGCCTACGAAGCTGTGGCACGCCCGGTTCTCGAGTTCTATGGAAAGCTCGATGAATTCGAGCAGATGAAATCCTACGTCACTTACGAGACGATCCTGCTGCTGCTCGTCACCTCAGGTCTGGCGCATCTGCCGCCGATCAAGATCGTGACGATCCTGTCCGGGGTCATCCACGTCAGCTTGCCGCTTTTCATCGTCTCAGCGATTATCGCTCGCGGCGCCCGCTTCCTCTTCCTCGCCTGGCTGCTGCGCCGTTACGGCGAGCCGATCCGTCACTTCATCGAGAAGCGCCTCGGACAGATCGTCGGCATCGGCGCGGCGTTCGTGATCGTGCTATATCTAGCCTACCGATATCTTGCCCACTGAGCCAACTTCGCGGAGTTCCGCCATGAACGCCTCCACCCTGCCGCTTGCCCGTTCGGGCGTCGTCTACTCTCTGCTGCTTGCCATCGGCATGGCCGTGGTCGTCGGAACGGCTCTCGGCTTCCAGTATATCGGCGGCTATATTCCCTGCGCGCTCTGCCTGCTGCAGCGCCAGCCCTATTACTACGGCATTCCGATCGCCATCCTCGGCGCTGTTGCGGCCGTCATCGGCCTGCCGAACTGGATGACGCGCGCCATCATTCTCGCCGTCGGCATCCTGATGCTCGTCGGCGCCGGCATGGGCGTCTATCATTCGGGCGTGGAATGGCATTTCTGGGCAGGCCCGGCTACCTGCTCGACCACGGCAAGCAGCATGACGACCAATGCCGGCGACCTTCTGGGCGAACTGAACACGATCAAAGGCCCGTCCTGCACGGATGCAGCGCTACGCGTTCTCGGCCTGTCTTTTGCGGGCTGGAATGTGATCGCAAGCCTGATCCTCGCGGCCTTCGCCTTCTGGAGCGTGAAGAAGACTGCGTAGGGGCTTCGATCAGGGCTGCAGCTCGGTATCCCAGTAGAGGTAGTCGAGCCAGCTATCGTGCAGATAGTTCGGCGGGAAAAGCCGGCCGTTATTGTGCAGATCCTGCACCGTCGGCTGGTATGGCTTCTGAGCGGGGAACATGCCTGCCTGCTTCGGAAGCTTGCTGCCCTTGCGCAGATTGCAGGGCGAGCAGGCCGCAACGACATTCTCCCAGGTCGTCTCGCCGCCATGAGCGCGCGGGGTGACGTGGTCGAAGGTCAAATCGTCATGCGCACCGCAATACTGGCACTCGAACCTGTCGCGCAGGAAGACGTTGAAACGAGTGAAAGCAGGATTGCGGGATGGCTGTACATAAGTTTTCAGGCAAACGACACTCGGCAGCCGCATCGAGAAGCTCGGTGAGGAAACCTCGTGCTCATATTCCGCGATGATGTTCACACGGTCGAGAAATACCGCCTTGATCGCGTCCTGCCAGGACCATAGCGACAAGGGGTAATAACTCAACGGCCGGTAGTCAGCGTTCAGAACGAGCGCCGGCAGGGCCTGTGGGGAGACTGCAATCGTCAAGGAGCCCTCCTGGATCGATTCGGCATCTGCACTTGTATATTAGGCCGGTTGTTACAGGATTGTGAAGTCCAATAAATTCAGCGGATAAAGGCGAATTGAGGGAGGGCGTCCGTTAGCCGATCGGCAGCAGGTCGCGACGCATTTTTGCGGCGTAATAAGCCCAGAAAAGCCGGGCGGCGACCGAGCGCCACGGCGACCAGATTTCCGCAAGCCCCGCGAGCGCCTTGGCCGGCGGGCGTTCAGCGAGACCGAATGCCGCAGCGACAGCGGCCTGAAGTGCGACGTCGCCGGCTGGAAACACATCCACATGCCCGCCGCAGAACATCAGATAGACCTCTGCTGTCCAGGGACCGATTCCCTTCTGCGCCACCAGTTCGGCGAGCGCTTCGCCGGGTGGTTTTTGGACCAGTTCGTGCAGATTGATTCGCCCGGAAGCGACGGCCTGCGCGATCCGCGTCAGCGTGTCGGCCTTGGCGCGGGACAGTCCGAATTCACGCCAAGCCTCGGGATGAAGCAGTATGTAAGTCTCAGCGCTCAGCAATCCGCTCTCGGGCTGCATCCTCCGCCAGATCGCCTCAGCGCTGGCGCGCGATACCATTTGCGAAACGATGATGTGGGCAAGGCCGGCAAATCCCGGCTCGCGAAGCCTGAGCGGGACAGAACCTGCCTCCCTGGCAATTGCCACGAGCCGGGGATCGAGAACAAGAAGAGCGGCAAGCCCCTCCTCGATATCCTTCTCATTGCTGATGACCCGCACCTTGCCTCGCGATCGCTTCAAATCCATGCCAGAAGAAAGCATGATCACGACTCCGCGTCAAAAACCCCTATTCCGTTTCGCCCCGAGCCCCAATGGGCCTTTGCATCTCGGTCACGCGCTGTCGGCTTTCCTGAATGACGACATGGCCAAGGCCGCAGACGGCCGGCTGCTGCTGCGTATCGAAGACATCGATCTGACGCGCTGCACACCAGAATTCGAGGCCGGCATTTACACCGATCTCGAGTGGCTGGGCATTGAATGGGAACGGCCGGTCCGTCGCCAACAGGAACATTTTCCCGAATACCAGGCAGCTCTTCGTTCACTGATCGAACGCGGACTGGTCTATCCCTCTTTCCTGACGCGCGGTGAAGTCAAAACACGCCTCGCCGCCTATGAGAGAGCAGGCGAACGCTGGCCGCGCGATCCCGACGGCACGCCGTGCTATCCAGCCGACGACCGTGACCGCAGCGAGGAAGAGCGCGATGCGATGCTGGCATCCGGTCTCAAACATGCATGGAGGCTCAACATGAACAGGGCATTGGATCTGATCGGTGTACCGCTGTTCTGGACCGAGACCGGTGATGAGCGGAAGGGCGAAATCCTGGCCGAGCCCGGCGCCTGGGGCGATGTCGTTCTCTCGCGCTCGGATGCCCCCTCCAGCTATCACCTCTCCGTCGTCATCGACGATGCGCTGCAGGGCGTGACCCATGTCGTACGCGGCCTCGACCTCTTCCACGCCACTTCGGTACACAGGCTGCTGCAGAACCTGCTCAACCTGCCGCAGCCCGTCTATCACCATCATCGACTCGTTGCGGATGGAGAGGGCCGAAAGCTTTCCAAGAGCCAGAGCGACACCGGCCTTGCGGAATTGCGCGCAAGTGGTCTGTCAGCTGCCGATATTCGCCGTCTTGTCGGGCTTTGAACCGGCAACGCGGTCACGCCCGACCACCGAAAAGGTGCGTGAGAAATTGCGCAACACCCGAAACTTCATCAATGCCGCATTGATCTCCGCTCCGACGATGAAGATGACGCTCACCATGTAAAGGAAGATCAGGACGATCATGACGGATGCCAGGCCGGCATAGGTGGCGGTGTAATTGGCGAAGGTCGCGAGATAATAAGCAAAGATCAGCGCGCCGGCGAGCCAGAGCAGCAGGGTCAGAAATACACCCGGAACGACGTCGAACACGCGACGCTTGCCCGAAGGCAGCCAGAGATGGACGACCAAAAGGCCAAGTGTCAGGAGCACCAGGGTCCCGTAGATACGCCAGCCGAAAACGATTTCGAGCGTGTCGACGGCCGTTGGCAACCATTGGCGCACGACTTCTGGAAGCACTTCGAGAGTGTCGTTATGCAACAGCCAATCGCGCGCATAATTGAGACCGACGGGAACGGCGACGAGCAGGATACTGATGGCGGCGACAATAATGACCGCAACAAGAACATAACCGAGGCTGAAAAGACGTGTCAGGTACCACGGCCTGGTTTCCTGCACTCGGTAGGCGCGGTTGAGAGAGATGCGCAGTGCCTCTACGCCATTCGAAGCGAAATAAGCGGCCGCCAGTACAGAAATCGTGAGAAGACCGCCACGGGGGATTGTCAGAACTTCGACAAGTTGATCCGAAAGCGGTTTGGCGATTGCCTCCGGCCAGGTGTCAAAGATGAAGTGGATCGCATAAATCGAAAATTGGTCGGCCCCAAGGAAATTGGCGAGCGCCGTGCCGAAGATCAGGAAGGGAAAGACCGCAAGCAGGCTCGAAAGCGCCACATGGCTTGCCATGGCAAAACCGTCATCGTCGATGAGGTGGCAGATGGCATCATAGACCACATCGTACAGCGTGCGCAGGATTTTCGGCATTCGGCTTCCCAATTGTATCCTTTCGGCGAATATGGGAAACGAGTCCCATTTTGTACAGGAATCATTGAATGGCCGACCAGCGCACCATCGTCGTAACCGGATGCTCTTCCGGCATCGGCGCCTATTGCGCACGCGCCCTGAAAGCGGACGGCTGGCGTGTCTTTGCCACGGTGCGCAAAACCAAGGATCTATCGTCGCTTGAAGCAGACGGTATCGAAGCCCTCCTGATGGACTACACGCAGCCCGAAACGATCTCGGCACTGGTGGGTGCAGTGGCCGAACGCAGCGGCGGCAGGATCGATGCGCTGTTCAACAACGGCGCCTACGGGCAGCCGGGCGCGGTCGAGGATATCTCCACACAGGTGTTGCGCGAGCAGTTCGAAACCAACGTCTTCGGCTGGCACGAACTGACCAGGCAGGTCATTCCCTTCATGCGCCGGCACGGCCAGGGCCGTATCGTGCAATGCTCCTCGATCCTCGGCCTCGTGCCCTACCGCTATCGCGGCGCCTACACGGCCTCGAAATTCGCGCTGGAAGGCCTGAGCGTCACCCTGCGCATGGAACTGCAGGGAAGCGGCATTCACGTCAGCCTGATCGAACCGGGACCGATCACCAGCCGCTTTACGGCAAACGCGCTGGCGAAGATCAAGGAACATATCGACCTCGAAAATTCACCCCATGCGGTCGAGTACCGCCGACAGCTTGCCCGCCTTGAAGGCTCAGGCCCGGTCAACCGCCACAAGCTTGGCCCCGAGGCCGTCTATGCAGTATTGACGCATGCATTGAACTCGAAAAATCCAAAGCCACATTATCCCGTAACGACTCCGGCTAAACAGGGCATATGGCTGAAGAGGCTGCTTCCGGCCGACCTCTTCTACCGCCTGATGCGCTGGACGGATTGAGAAGAAAAGAGACTGCCATGTCCACGGTCACCTACGTCATCGCGATCATCGTCATGGGCCTCGTTGCCCTCGTTTTGATCCGCGGCCTGTTCAACATGATGAAGGGTGGCGACGCAAACCTTTCCAACAAACTGATGCAGCTTCGCGTGCTGTTGCAGGCGATCGCCGTCCTCCTGATCATGCTGACGCTCTGGTTGACTGGCGGCGGACGCCCGAGCTGATCTGAGAGCGGCAATGGTAAAGCTCAACAAGATTTACACCAGAACCGGCGATGATGGCACGACTGCGCTGGTCTCCGGCCCGCGCCGCGCCAAACACGACCTGCGCGTCGAAGCCTACGGCACCATCGACGAAGCCAATTCGGCGATCGGCGTGACAAGATTGCACACGGCGGAGCTGGCCGAACTCGACGCCATGCTGGCGCTGATCCAGAACGACCTCTTCGATCTCGGCGCCGACCTCGCCACACCCGAAACTGCTGAGCCGCCGGCCTACGAGCCGCTGCGCATCGTCGAAAGCCAGGTGAACCGGCTGGAGCAGGACATCGACAGGCTGAATGCCGATCTGGAGCCGCTGAAATCCTTCGTGCTGCCAGGCGGCAGCCCCGCCGCCGCCCATCTGCACCTCGCTCGCACGATCGCGCGGCGCGCCGAACGGCTGATGGTCGCACTTGCCCGCAGCGAAGGAGAAACTGTCGGCGCCGCCGCACTCAAATACGTCAACCGCCTCTCCGATTTCCTGTTCGTTGCCGCCCGTCATGCAAATGATGGAGGCAAGGCAGATGTGCTTTGGGTTCCCGGAAAAAACAGGTAGGCTCGCCACAGTCACGATCGCCCGGGGGCAGGCTTTCATGTTCATACCGCTGCACGACGCCAATACGCTGAAGTATATTAAAGTTCAGTGGGTCACACTCGGCCTGATGGCGGCAAACATCGCGGCCTGGATTTTCACCTCGGTCGAAAGCGAGCAGGTCGCGCAGGCCACGACCATAGGGCTCGGCTATATCCCGGCCATCATCTTTGGCCATGCGGTATTGGCGCCAGGGCTGGAGATCGTGCCGGAAGCAGCGACCTACATCACCTATTCCTTCATCCACACCGGCTTCTGGCATCTTGCCGGCAACATGATCTTCCTCTGGGTCTTCGGTGACAATGTCGAGGACGCGATGGGGCACCTGCGTTTCCTCGTCTTCTACCTAGCCTGCGCTGCGGCCGGCGCCCTCTGTCATGGTCTGCTGATGACGACGTCGGAAGCGCCGCTCGTCGGTGCATCGGGCGCGATTTCGGGTGTGGTGGCCGCCTATCTGATGCTGCATCCGCGCGTACGGGTCTGGGTGCTGGTCTTCTTCCGCGTGCCGTTGCCGCTGCCGGCCTTCATTCCGCTCCTGCTCTGGGTCGGTCAGCAGTTCTTCATGCTGCTGATCGATCCCGACGGCAACGTGTCATGGAGTGCACATGTCGGCGGCATCGTCACGGGCACCCTGCTTATTCTCATCCTGCGCCGGCCAGGTGTGCCGCTTTTCGATCGGCAGATCGTCACCCCGCGCGCCGTCCAAGATCGGCTGGTCCCCATCCGCGTTACTGCGTCGGGCATGCCTGTGCCGCCTCGCCTGCCATGGGGGCGCGACAAGCTTTAATATTGACGTGAACGTAAACGTTAATATATTGCCATTCAAATCGACTGGCTACGCCATGGAAGCGTTGTATTTGGAGGAAAAACGCGTATCCATGTCGCCATTCGACAATCGGAGCGGCGCCCAAGCGCGCATTTTCCCAGACGTCTCTGTTGAAGGCCCATCTCTGTTCGAAGGAAGGACCCCATGAAAATTCTCGTCCCAGTCAAACGCGTTGTCGATTACAACGTGAAAATCCGCGTCAAGCCGGATGGATCGGGCGTCGACCTTGCAAATGTCAAGATGTCGATGAACCCGTTCGACGAGATTTCGGTCGAGGAGGCCCTTCGCCTGAAGGAAGCCGGCAAGGCCGAGGAAGTGATCGTCGTTTCGATCGGCCCCGCCAAGGCAGAGGAAACGTTGCGCACCGCTCTCGCCATGGGCGCCGACCGCGCCATCCTCGTCGAGACCGATGATGCGGTCGAGCCGCTCACTGTGGCAAAGATCCTCAAGGGTGTTGCCGACGCCGAACAGCCGGGCCTTGTTATCGTTGGCAAGCAGGCGATCGACGACGACAGCAACCAGACCGGCCAGATGCTCGCGGCCCTCCTCGGCTCGGCCCAGGCGACCTTCGCCTCCAAGGTCGAGATCGACGGCAACAGCGCCACCGTCACCCGTGAGATTGACGGCGGCCTGCAGACGATCAAGGTCAAGCTTCCCGCCGTCGTGACGACCGACCTGCGTTTGAACGAGCCGCGCTACGCCACGCTGCCGAATATCATGAAGGCGAAGAAGAAGCCGCTCGACAAGAAGAGCCCGGCCGATTTCGGCGTTTCCACCGCTCCGCGCCTCAAGGTGCTGAAGACGGAAGAGCCGTCCGGCCGCAAGGCGGGCGTGAAGGTGAAGTCGGTCGCCGAGCTTGTCGACAAGCTCAAGAACGAAGCCGGCGTCCTCTAAGGTTCGAGAAAGGAATACGACCATGGCCATTCTTCTTCTGGCTGACCACGACAATGCGAGCCTCTCCGACCAGACCGGCAAGGCCCTGACCGCTGCAACGCAGATTGCTAAGGAAGCGGGAACCGACGTCCACGTTCTCGTGGCCGGCAAGGGCGCCAAGGCGGCAGCCGATGCAGCTGCGAGGCTCTCCGGCGTCTCCAAGGTGCTGCTCGCCGAAAGCGACGAACTCGCAAACAACCTTGCCGAACCGCTCGCCGACCTGATCATTTCGCTGGCCGGCAGCTATGATACGATCGTCGCCGCTGCGACCTCGACCGGCAAGAACGTCATGCCGCGCGTCGCAGCACTCCTCGATGTCGCCCAGGTCTCCGAAATCATCGAAGTGGTTTCGCCCGACACCTTCAAGCGCCCGATCTATGCCGGCAATGCGATCCAGACGGTGCAGGCGACCGACGCCAAGAAGGTCATCACCGTGCGCACCGCCTCCTTCGCCTCTGCAAGCGAGGGTGGCTCGGCTGGCGTTGAAGCGATCCCGGCCGTCTCTGACCCGGGCCTTTCGAACTTCGTGTCCGATGCGCTGTCGGCTTCCGAACGTCCGGAGCTGACCTCCGCCAAGATCATCATTTCCGGCGGCCGCGCACTCGGCTCTGCCGAGAAGTTCAAGGAAGTCATCCTGCCGGTCGCCGATAAGCTCGGCGCTGCCGTCGGCGCCTCGCGCGCCGCAGTTGACGCCGGTTACGCCCCGAACGACTGGCAGGTCGGCCAGACCGGCAAGGTCGTCGCCCCGCAGCTCTACATCGCCTGCGGCATTTCCGGCGCCATCCAGCATCTGGCCGGCATGAAGGACTCGAAGGTCATCGTCGCGATCAACAAGGATGAGGAAGCCCCGATCTTCCAGATCGCCGACTATGGACTTGTCGCTGACCTCTTCGAGGCTCTGCCGGAACTCGAAAAGGCACTCTGATCGGGCACATTGCCTTCTTTTCGCACTTGCGAATGACTGGAAAATTGTCTTCTATCGGTCTACTACTTTTGCCGGGCGATCTTTCGTCCGGCAATTTCATATAGAAATACCGGCAGCGCGGGGGCGTATGCTGGCGGGGGTTGGAGATGGCTGCGGTGTTGAAGAATATTGGTATCATCGGTGCCGGCCAGATGGGCTGCGGCATCGCGCATGTTTCGGCCGCTGCAGGATATAAGGTTCATATCTACGATCTCTCGCAGGACCGCATCGAATCCGGCCTTGCCACTATCAACGGCAATCTCGCCCGGCTGGTGACGAACGGCAAGATGACGGACGAAGAGCGTAGCGCCGCCCTTTCACACATCACCGGCTCATCCGACATCAATGACCTCGCCCCCTCCGACCTGGTGATCGAGGCGGCGACCGAGGACGAAAGCGTCAAGCGCAAGATCTATACGCAGGTCTGTCCGGTACTGAAGCCGGAAGCGATCCTCGCCACCAACACCTCTTCGCTGTCGATCACCCGGTTGGCTGCAGCAACGGACCGCCCCGAGCGCTTCATGGGCATTCATTTCATGAACCCGGTGCCGGTCATGAAGCTCGTGGAACTGGTGCGCGGCATCGCGACCGAGGAGACCACCTTCTCCGCCGCCCGCGAATTCGTCGCATCGCTGGAAAAGACGGTCACGGTCGCCGAGGATTTCCCGGCCTTCATCGTCAACCGCATCCTCCTGCCGATGATCAACGAAGCGATCTACACGCTCTATGAAGGCGTCGGCACCGTCGATGCCATCGACACCGCCATGAAGCTCGGCGCCAACCATCCGATGGGACCGCTGCAGCTTGCCGATTTCATCGGCCTCGATACCTGCCTTTCGATCATGCAGGTGCTGCATGATGGTCTCGCCGACAGCAAATACCGCCCCTGCCCGCTGCTGGTGAAATATGTCGAGGCCGGCTGGCTCGGCCGCAAATCCGGCCGTGGCTTCTACGACTATCGCGGCGAAACGCCGGTTCCGACCCGCTAAGATCGCCCGTCATCAGATCGGGTGAATGGAACAAACGCCCGAGACATGCTTTCCTTCCGGCGAACGGAAGGAAAATGCCATGTCGAGCGAATTGCCGATGTTTCTGCTGCAGTGCTGCGTCCTGATCGGACTTGCGGGTGTTTTCCTCATCCGCGGCGCCGGCGACTCCTGACTGCCGTCTTTACGATCCGACAGCACCCTTGATCAGCGCCTTGGCATCCTCGCTATCCCATGCAGCGGGACCGTTCATGGCCGAGATCAGGCAGCCCTTGTCGTCAAGCAGCAGCGTGACCGGGAGGCCGAAGGCAAGGCCCTCTTTCTTCAGGTTATTGAACACACCGATCGTGTTGTCGCGGTAGAACTGCAATGCATCGACACCGATTTCGCTGAGAAACGCCTTCGGCTTTTCGTCATCGCCGGTGTCGATATTGACGGGCACGACCTGGAACTTGTCGCTGCCCATCTCCTTCTCCAGCGCGTTCAGTGCCGGCATCTCCTCGCGGCACGGCACGCACCATGTGGCCCAGAGATTGAGAAGCACGGTCTTGCCGGCGAAATGATCGAGCGTCATCGGCTTGCCGTCAGGGCCGTTGAAGGCGACGGTCTCAAGCTTCTTCGGCTGGTTGGCGGCAACCATCGCGGCGACCTGGCCCTTCATGAGCGGCGTCAGATTGGCGGCATGCTCCTTCGTCAGCGGGCATTCGGCCGAGGCGGCATCACTGACGGCATTGCCAATGCCCGTCTCCTTCACGTATACCGCTGCCGCACCGGCAACAATGCCTGCAACGGCGGCGATTGCGATCAGTTTCACGGACGGCAGGCCGAAGGGTTTTTTCGTCATCATTTCATTCTCCAGGACGGGCATCTTCCATGGCCGAGGGCAACACGGACACCAAATCCTCCAACCAGATGTGGGGCGGACGTTTCGCTTCCGGCCCCGATGCAATCATGGAGGAGATAAATGCCTCGATCGGTTTCGACAAGAAGCTGTTTGCCCAGGATATCCGCGGATCGATCGCCCACGCAACGATGCTCGCTCATCAGGGCATCATTTCAACCGACGATAAGGACAAGATCGTTCACGGGCTAAACACGATCCTGTCAGAAATCGAAAGCGGCAATTTCGAATTCTCCCGCCAGCTCGAAGACATTCACATGAATGTCGAAGCCCGGCTCGCGACCTTGATCGGCCCGGCCGCCGGCCGCCTTCATACGGCCCGCTCGCGCAACGACCAGGTGGCGCTCGATTTCCGCCTCTGGGTCAAGGAAGAGCTGCAGAAGACCGAGACCATGCTGACCAGCCTCATCGCGGCCTTCCTCGACCGCGCCGAGGAACATGCAGACAGCGTCATGCCCGGCTTTACCCACCTCCAGACCGCCCAGCCGGTCACCTTCGGCCACCATTGCATGGCTTATGTGGAAATGTTTGGCCGCGACCGCTCGCGCGTGCGCCATGCGATCGAGCACCTCGACGAAAGCCCGATCGGTGCGGCAGCGCTCGCCGGCACCGGCTATCCGATCGACCGCCACATGACAGCCAAGGCCCTTGGCTTCCGTGAGCCGACCCGCAATTCGATCGACACTGTTTCCGACCGCGACTTCGCCATCGAATTCCTGGCGATTGCCGCGATCTGCGCCGTGCATCTGTCGCGCCTTGCCGAAGAAATCGTCATCTGGTCGACGCCGCAATTCGGTTTCGTGCGCCTCTCCGACGCCTTCTCCACCGGCTCCTCCATCATGCCGCAGAAGAAGAACCCCGATGCCGCCGAGCTGGTGCGAGCCAAGACCGGCCGCATCAACGGCTCGCTGATTGCCCTGCTGACGATCATGAAGGGCCTGCCGCTCGCCTATTCCAAGGACATGCAGGAAGACAAGGAACAGGTCTTCGATGCCGCCGAGAGCCTGGAACTGGCGATTGCCGCCATGACCGGCATGGTGCGTGACATGACTGTTAACACAGCGCGCATGAAGGCGGCCGCCGGTTCCGGCTACTCGACGGCAACCGATCTTGCCGACTGGCTGGTGCGCGAGGCAGGCCTTCCCTTCCGCGATGCCCACCATGTCACCGGCCGCGCCGTGGCACTTGCCGAAAGCAAGGGCTGCGATCTCGCCGAGCTTCCGCTCGCCGATCTGCAGGCGATCAATTCCGCGATCACCGACAAGGTCTATGACGTGCTGACGGTCGAGGCCTCTGTCGCCAGCCGCAAGAGCTTCGGTGGCACCGCACCGTCGGAAGTCCGCAAACAGATCGCCTACTGGCGCGCTCGCAACTGAAGCACCTCCGGGTGAAGGGCAAACCGCCTCTCCATCCGGAAATGCGCTGAGCATCAAGCTTCAATAATCAGGGTGCACAAGGTTGATAAACTTCGCTATGAAGATGCCAGCCAGTGCCCGATATGAGGATATCCATGCAGACGAGCTTGCCGCATCTCATCCGCCTTACGGTGGTTTTTGCCGTCATCGGCCTTGCCGTTGCCGGATGCGGCCGCAAGGGCGACCTCGATCCGCCGAGCGCCAATGCGACGAAGGGGGGCGATATCTCCAAGCCGACGAAACAACCAGGTTCCGTCGACAAGCCCTTCATTCTCGATCCCCTTCTCTAAGGCCGGACTCCCGTGAACCATTTCGAGTATCGCGACGGCATCCTCTATGCCGAGAATGTCCCCGTTCCTGAGATCGCCAAGGCGGTCGGCACGCCTTTCTACGTCTATTCGACGGCAACGCTGGAGCGTCACTACCGGGTCTTCTCCGAAGCCTTCAGCGATGTCGATTCCATGGTCTGCTATGCGATGAAGGCCAATTCGAACCAGGCCGTGCTGAAAACGCTCGGCCGGCTCGGCGCCGGCATCGACGTTGTATCCGAAGGTGAACTGCGCCGCGCGCTTGCCGCCGGCATCCCGGCCAGCCGCATCATGTTCTCCGGCGTCGGCAAGACGCCGCATGAAATGGATTATGCGCTGGAAGCCGGCATCTACTGCTTCAACGTCGAATCCGAACCGGAACTGGAGATCCTCAACCAGCGCGCCGTGCGCGCCGGCAAGAAGGCTCCCGTCTCCTTCCGCATCAATCCCGATGTCGACGCCCGCACGCATGCGAAGATCTCGACCGGCAAGAAGGAAAACAAGTTCGGCATATCCTGGGAACGCGCTCGCGCCATCTATGCCCGCGCCGCCAGTCTGCCGGGCATCGTAGTGACCGGCATCGACATGCATATCGGCAGCCAGATCACCGAGTTGCAGCCCTTTGACGATGCCTTCAAGCTGTTGCACGATCTGGTCAGCACGTTGCGCGCCGACGGCCACGATATCCACCACGTCGATATCGGCGGCGGCCTCGGCATTCCCTACAAGGACGACAACAACCCGCCGCCCTCACCGGAGGCCTATGCCGCAATCGTCAAGAACCAGCTTCGCGCCCTGAACTGCAAGATCGTCGCCGAGCCCGGACGCCTGATCGTCGGCAATGCCGGCATCCTCGTGACCGAAGTCATCTATATGAAGGACGGCGGCGAAAAGACCTTCGTGGTTGTTGATGGCGCGATGAACGACCTCATCCGCCCGACCCTCTACGAGGCCTATCACGAGATCATGCCAGTGGTGATTTCGGCAGCCAATGCCCCGCGCATCCGCGCCGATGTCGTCGGCCCCGTCTGCGAGACCGGCGACTACCTCGCCCTCGACCGCGAAATGGCGACGCCGAAGCCCGGCGATCTCCTGGCCGTCGGCACAGCCGGCGCTTATGGCGCGGTTCAGGCCGGCACCTATAACAGCCGCCTTCTGGTGCCTGAAGTGTTGGTCAAGGGCGACGAATTCCATGTCATTCGCCCGCGCCGTACCTACTCGGAGCTGATTGGTCTCGATTCCGTCCCGGCTTGGCTGGACTAACGCATATCGCGCAAAAGTGCGCAGCGGTTTTGCGATAACGAGATGCGTGAGACAAAGATGAAAAGCGTCGCGAGCGCATCCGAAAGATGCACAACACGCTTTGAAGGCCGCAATCACTTTTTGGCGACCGCACGCGAAAAACCGGTATTCACAGGCGCTCGCCCTCGCCTTCGCCACAAAGAGTGTTATCCTTTTCCTTCGCGAGCGTATTGCCCAGCAATCGCCGGAAGCGCCCTCTGTTTCCTGAACGCCAGATCGCGGAGACCGGATTGATGACAAGCCCCGCAAGGCAGAAGAAAGGCGCATTCGCGCTTCAACCCTCTCTGGCGCGGCTGGTGGCGGCAAAACGTTTCCTGGCCAGGATCGTGCTTTTCGCCGAGCAGATCCTTCCGCTGCTGATGCCGGCTGTTGGCGTCGTCGCGATCTATCTCTCGATCTCCTGGTTCGGTTTTTTCCGCCTCGTGCCTGACTGGCTGCGCATTCTTCTCCTGATTGCCTTTGCTCCTGGTTTCCTTGCTTCGCTACTGCCACTGCGCAATCTTCGCTGGCCGCGGGTGGTTGAGGCCGACCGCATGCTTGAAGAGCGCAACGGCCTGCCGCACCAGCCCGTCATGGTGCAGGAGGATGAGCCGGCCTTCGATACACCGTTCTCCCGCGCCTTGTGGCGCGAACACCAGACGCGAATGGCGCGGAAGATCGCAACGCTCGACGCCGGCCTGCCGCAGCCCGATATCGCCCGGCACGATCGCTTCGCACTGCGCGCCATTCCGGCGCTGCTGGTCGTCACCGCCTTCGGCTATTCCACGTCGATCAATGGCGGGTCCATCGCCGATGCACTGCAGTCGGCACCCGCTCAGGTAAAGAGCGATCCGGCCGTGCGCATCGATGCGTGGGTGACCCCGCCATCCTATACCGGCCGCCCGCCAATTTATCTGACAGCCGATGGCAGCGAACAGGCGCCGATCGGCATTCCGCAGTTTTCCAGCCTGACGGTGCGTGTCAGCGGCGGCCAATCGGCCGAGAAGGTCATCTTCAGGAAGGCTAATGGCGAAAGCCAGGAAATCGCAGTTCAGGAAGACACTCGGCCACAGCTGCCGACTACAAACGTAAATGCAGAGCAGGCCTCAGGCGCGCCCACAGCACCCCAGTTGATGGCGCAGACGCACATCATGAAACTTGAGGAGAATGGCGCGCTGCAGGCGAACGGCCGCACCTGGAATTTCGACGTGCTGCCCGACAAGGCACCGGAAATCGCCTTCGACGGCATGCCGCGTCGCGCCGTCAACGGCGCGTTGGAAGTCGGCTTTACGGTGAAGGACGACTACGGCGTGCAGGAGGCCCATGCCGAGATCGTGCCCGTCGAATCCGATCCGGCCGCAACGCCGCTCTATCCGCTGCCGGAATTCAAGCTGGACATTCCCCGCCGCAATGCGCGTGACGGCAAAGGCCTGACGAGCAAGAACCTGACCGAACATCCACTCGCCGGCAAACGCGTGCGCATCACTCTCGTCGCCAAGGACGCCGCGGGGCAGACGGGTCGCAGCCCGCCCTATGAGATGATCATGCCGTCGCGTCCGTTCAGCGAGCCCTTGGCTGCGGCCGTCGCCGAAGAGCGACAGACCTTCGCTCTCGATACTCGCAAAATGCCGGATGCGATCGCGCTCAACGAAGCACTGACGATCCGGCCGGAGGAGACGATCCCGAACACCACTCATTACCTGTTGATCGAGTCCGCGCTGACCCGCATGAAGCTCGCCAAGGGCGATGAGCAGCTCAAGGATACGGCCCAGTATCTCTGGGACATTGCCCTCGGCATCGAGGAAGGCGATCTTTCGCTTGCCGAGCGTCGCCTGCGCGACGCCCAGCAGAATCTTGCCGATGCACTGAACCGCAATGCGCCGGACGCCGAGATCAAGAAGCTGATGGACGAACTGCGCAAGGCGATGCAGGACTATATGAGTGAGTTGGCACAGCGCCTGCAGAACATGCCGATGCAGCCCAACCAGAACGCCCAGAATTTCCTGCGCCAGCAAGATCTGCAGCGCATGATGGACCAGATCGAAAACCTGGCACGCTCCGGCAATCGCGATGCCGCCCAGCAGATGCTTTCGGACCTCCAGCGGCTGATGAACAACCTGCAGACGGCCCGCCCGCAGCGCGGCCAGCAGCAGCAGGAAAACAGCCAGATGACGCAGCAGATGGACAAGCTGGGCCAGATCCTGCGCGATCAGCAGAAGCTGATGGACCAGACCTTCCGCCTCGACCAGCAACTCCGCGACCGCATGCAGCGCGGTGATCCCAATATGGACGACATGATGCCGGGCGAGGAAGGCGAGCAGCAACAGGGTCAGCAGGAACAGCAAGGCCAGAAACCCGGTGACCAGATGACGGCCGAGCAACTGCGCGAAGCATTAAAGCAGCTTCGTGCCCAGCAGGACGCGCTCGGCAAGCAGTTGCAGGAACTACAGAAGAGCCTCGGCGATATGGGCATGAAGCCGGGCGAAGGCTTTGGTCAGGCACAGCGCGAAATGGAAGGCGCTGGCCGCGACCTCGGACAGGGTAACGGCAGCAGCGCACTGGAAGGTCAGGGCCGGGCCCTCGAAGCCTTGCGCAAGGGCGCTCGCGACATGATGAGCCAGATGATGCAGGCGCAGCAGGGCCAGCAAGGACAGCAGGGTCCAAACGGCCAGCTCGGCCAGGGCAACCAGAACGGCCGCGATCCGCTGGGCCGCCCGCGCCAGACCGATCTCGGACCGGATATGAACAACGATGTGAAGATACCCGACGAGATCGATGTTCAGCGCGCCCGAGAGATTCTGGACGCTATCCGCGAGAAGCTCGGCAACAATCCGACCCAGGCGATCGAGCGGCAATATCTCGAGCGGTTGCTGGATATTCAGTGATACTGAGAGAGAATGCAGATTGCCGGCGTGCCTGTCGGCACGCCCGTGCCGTCAAATATCAGGCCACCAGCGCTCGCGCTACGGCCTTTCGGATATCCGGCAGGGCGAACGGCTTCGGTACGACATCGATGATTTTTTCTGCGAGATCGTCGGCCCGTTCGCGCTGTTCGGCATAGCCGGTCATCAGCAGAATTTTTAACGCTGGAAATGCGTCCTTCGCCTGATGCGCAAGTTCGATGCCGTCCATAACCGGCATACGGATATCGGAAAGCAGCAAGTCGTAATTGCCGCCCTTCAGCTTTTCCAGCCCTTCCGCCCCATCGGCGGCTTCATCGGTCTCATGACCGTCAAGGCGTAGTGCCCGGGCTACGAAAGTGCGAAGGGAATCTTCGTCTTCCGTGATCAGAATTTTTGCCATCTGTGCATTGCTCCGTCGTCATGCCCCGCGACGGAGATCGCATGCGGTTCCCTAGCGATCGGTAAACATGCCAAGCCGATCGGCGAAATGGTTAACAAGCCGTCTTGAAGCAAGACACCTTACGCGTCACCGGTAACCACGCCGACAAAGGGGAGTTCGCGGAAGGCGTAGGCGACATCCATGCCGTAGCCGACAACGAAATAATCGGGGCACTCGAAGCCCACATAGTCTGCTTCCAGCTGTTCCTTACGCTTGACTCGCTTGTCGAGCAGCACGGCGATGGTAACGTTGCGTGCACCGCGCTCATAGAGCAGTTCCTTGGCAAACAGTAGCGTGCGGCCGGATTCGAGGATGTCGTCGATGAGCAGAACGTCACGGTCCTTCACGTCGCTGTCGATGTCCTTAACGATGCGCACGCCCTGCGAAACCGTGCCCGCGCCGTAGCTTGAGAGCGTAATGAATTCCACCTCGGGAGCAAGGCCTGTATCATGCAGGGCGCGCAGCAGATCGGCCGCGAAGATGAACGAGCCCTTGAGCACGGCAATGACCAGCAGATCCTTCGTCGGGCCGGCGGCGATATCCTGCGCCATGGAATGATTGCGCTCGGCAATCTGCTCGGCAGTGAAGAGCGGCTCGATGTTTTTTCCGCGCACGACAGGCATAAAGGCTTGCTCCACAAAAAGAAGGGTAAGCCGTTAGCACATTAATTCCGTCGAAACACCCCGGAAGGACAGGTTTTCCCACCGATCGACCTAAAAACGCCACTCGGCGCTCAAGGCATGAAGGAAAGCCTGATATCCGGCACCTTGCCGCCGGCATGCTGAACACGGGCCGAAAAACCGCGGCTTTGCCCGGCATAAATGGCATCCGTCGGCGGCGTGATGACGATGCTCGCCATCAGCCGCTCATCGGTCACGAGATCGGCGCGGATAGGCCGCACCGATTGCGTCACACCGCTCTCATTCTCGATGATGCCGTTGATGAGCAGGATGCGCATGCCATTGGCATCGCGCGGCGTGATCGTGACATGCGAGAAGTGAAGGCCGGCGGCGGAAGCCTCCCCCCGCGAAAGGCCGGAGAACCCACCGGCAAGCCCGAAGACCAGAACGAAGAGCGAAATCACCAGTGCCGCAAAACCGCGCAGCGACGCACGTTGCAGCCAGATCTCCGTACCACGGAGGATCGCGGCGGCAGCAGCAAACAGGACCGGCGGCTGGGTGTTGGGTGGGGCGCTGCGACGGCGTTTGTCGTTATGGGTCGTGTCGCGGGCACCGGCAGATGCGCCTTGCGGCCGCGCCTTACCGACAACAATGAACTCGGCATCGGCAACGTCATCCCTGCGCGGCAAGCGTCGGGTCCGTCGGATAGTTGGTTCCGGCGGCAGAAAATCATAGGCCCGGCCGGCGGTCTGTCGTCTGAAGGAGGATGCTTCCATGGTGGCGACCTCTCGGATGTCCACATGGTTTCACTGCTCAAGACAATCTTGGCATTGAAACGAATCCGCCCCAGTCGTAAATTTCAATAGTTAATGCTTCGCAAAGATCGCCATCAAACGGGCGTCTTTTCGGCAAAATTTACCTGCTGTTAACGGTGTTGGTTAACAAGTCATGCGGTGAAACCACGAAAGACTGAGCTGCCCGTTGATCCACTTTGAGAATGTCGGTTTGCGATATGGCATGGGTCCGGAAATTCTCCGGGACCTGACCTTCGACATCCCGAAAAAGTCCTTCCAGTTTCTGACCGGCCCTTCCGGTGCCGGCAAGACCACGCTGCTGCGCCTGCTCTTCATGTCGCTGCAGCCGACACGCGGCCTGATCCGCATGTTCGGCCGCGACATCTCCGAGATCCCGCGCCCTGAGTTGCCGCTGCTGCGCCGTCGTGTTGGCATCGTCTTTCAGGATTTCCGCCTTCTCGACCACCTGACGACATATGAGAATGTCGCCCTGCCGCTTCGCGTGCGTGGCAAGGACGAGAGCACCTACAAGACCGACGTGCTGGACCTGCTGAAATGGGTTGGCCTCGGCGAACGCATCAATGTTCTGCCGCCGGTACTATCAGGCGGTGAGAAACAACGCGCCGCGATCGCCCGCGCGCTGATGGACCGGCCGGAAGTGTTGCTTGCCGACGAACCGACCGGCAATGTTGACCCGCCGATGGCCAAGCGCCTGCTGAACCTCTTCATGGAACTCAACCGTCTGGGCACCGCAGTGGTGATCGCCACCCACGATCTCTCGCTGATGGACCAGGTGGAAGCCCGCCGCATGATTCTCTCGGAAGGGCATCTCGATATTTATGACTAAGACGCCCACCAGGACCCGCGCGAAAAAGGCACCTGCCGCCGTTGCTGCCCAGCAGCCCAAGCGGCCGGAGATGCGCGTGCGCCCGACGGCGCCGATCCTGCCGCCGACGAATATTCAGGGCAATGCGCTGATGGTGGTGATCGCCATCATGGCTTTCCTGGCCTGCCTGACACTCGGCGGCGTCAGCATGGTCCGCTCGACGGCGGCGAGTTGGGAAAGCCAGATTTCCCGGGAGATTACCATCCAGATCAAACCTGACGATAATCTGGATATGGACAAGGCCCTGATTAAGGCCCGCGATATTGCCCTGACCTTCGTCGGCACCAAGAGCGGCCAGATCGTTGACGAGGCCGCCACGGCGCGCCTTCTCGAGCCCTGGCTCGGCAGCGGACTGGATATCAAGGAACTGCCCGTGCCGCGTCTCGTCATCATCACCATCGATGAGAGCCGTCCGCCGGACTTCGCAGCGATGCGGGATCTTCTGAAAGAGAGCATTCCGCAGGCTTTTCTCGACGATCACCGCACCTGGGTTGACCGCCTGGTTGCGATGGCCCGCACCACCGTCATGATCGGCACCGGCATCCTGCTGCTCGTCTTCACCGCCATGGTGCTGACGGTGGTCTTCGCCACACGCGGGGTACTCTCCGGCAACCGCCACATCATCGAAGTGCTGCATTTCGTCGGCGCGGAGAGCTCCTTCGTCGCAACGGAATTCCAGAAGCATTTCCTGAAGATCAGCCTCAAAGGCTCGGCAATCGGCAGCGCACTGGCCGCACTCTTCTTCGCCGCAGCAGGCTTTCTGCAGAGCAGGACCATCGCCACACCCGAGACCGATCAGGCGACAGCTCTTTTCGGCACCTTTTCGGTCGGGGCGCTCGGCTATCTCGGCATCTTCGCGACTATGATTGTAATCGCATTGCTGACGACCGTGACCGCACGGCTCACCGTCATGCGCACGATCTATGAAATCGATACATTGCGCTCCGATCCGACGCGTGCGGACGGTATCGCGAATTAGATACCGCCATGCCGTTTTGCCATGAAAGCGTCTGTTCTGCGCCGCAATCAGCGTATAATCACGACTCATGACGATGGGCCATACGACACGCAATCCGATTCGCCCGGACCCGGAGCTGGATGGCCCCGATAGCGTCTCGCCGCGGCGTGGCCCGATTCGCCGCGTCTTGCGCTGGCTGGGCTTTTCCTGCGTGTTGATCGCCGCGCTGATCTTCGGCGGCTTTTTGCGCTTTGCAGATTCGGTGACGACCCTGAAGCCACCTGCCGAGCCGCGGGCCGACGCGATCATCGTGCTGACCGGCGGCTACCAGCGCATCGATCAGGCCGTAGAACTCCTGCAGAAAGGCGCAGGCAAGCGGCTGTTGATATCGGGCGCGCACCCCTCCACCACGCCAACGCAGATCCGCAAGATGACTCAAGGCTCGGCCGATCTCTTCTCCTGCTGCGTCGACATCGGTTACGACGCGCTCGATACGATCGGCAATGCAGAGGAAGCCTCGAACTGGATTCATGCCAAGGGCTACAGGAGCATTTTGGTCGTCACCAACAACTACCATATGCCGCGCAGCCTCGCCGAGCTCTCCTATGTCGATCCCGACATTCAATTCATCCCCTATCCTGTCGTCAATTCCGATCTGAAGACGCGCGATTGGTTCACCGATCCGAACGCACTACGCGTCATGCTGGCCGAATACGCCAAGTTGCTGCTGGCAGGTGCGCGCAACATCGTCGGCCTGCGTCATACGGGCTTGCGTTCTGCCAACCTGACCGGCCAGAGCTGAGGCTTTTACCCGCTCCGGCAATCAGACGCTTTTTATGGCGGGCAATATCGTGTAGGTCGGTCGGCGTGACCGTGCCTCGGGAAAGTTTCATGATCGCCCTGCGTTCCGTTCTGTTCAACACGATCTTCTACGCCAACCTCATCATCAGGATGATCGTGCTCTCCCCCTTTTACTTCATCGCGCCGCGCAAGATCGCCTACAGCGTTCCCAAGAACTGGGCGCGCTCGAACCACTGGCTGATGCGAGTGATCGTCGGCACCACGTTCGAGATCGAAGGCCTGGAGAACCTGCCTGACGGCAGCTACATCATTTCACCGAAGCACCAGTCCTTCTGGGACACTTATGCGCTGCTGCCCAACCTCAAGGACCCGGTCTATATCCTCAAGCGCGAGCTGATGTGGATCCCGCTTTTCGGCTGGTATGCCAAGAGGCAGCGCATGATCCCGGTCGACCGCGGCGCCCGCGGCAAGGTGATGGTGGAGGTGCTGAAGCGGACCAAGGAAGAACTTGCGACCGGCCGCCAGCTCATCATCTATCCCGAGGGCACGCGCCGCCCGCCGGGCGCCGAGCCAATGTACAAATATGGCATCGCCCGCATGTATCGCGACCTGCAGCTTCCTGTCGTACCCATCGTCATGCATCCCGGCCTGTTCTGGCCCCGCCGCAGCACCATGCGTTATCCCGGTCATTTCAAGGTGCAGATCCTGCCGCCCATCATGCCCGGCATGGATCCCGACGCCTTCTTTGCCCATCTGATCGACGTGACGGAAAGCGCCAGCGACCAGCTTCTGATCGACACGGTCGAACGCAACCCGCATGTGCCGCTGCCACCGACGGCGGTGGAACGGCTAGCCCAGCTGCGCAAGGCAAAGGCTGCAACGGCTTAAGCGGCGGCGCGCAGCCGCGTGACTTCCTCGACCACCTGTTCCAGCCACTGGTCGCGAATACCCATGTCCTTCAGATGGGAAAGTGTATTGAAGACATAGGCATCGTTCGGCCCTGACTGGCCGACCGACACATTGACGACCCGCGCTGCGGCAAACGCATCCAGCGCGCCGGCGTATTGCTCATGGGCGCGGTCGACGACATAGGCGACCGCCTGCGCGCTGCGGCCTTCCGGAAGTTGCAGCCGCAAATGCTTTTCCAGGTAGACATTGGTGACGAGTTCGCGGGCGCGCAGATAGTCGATGACCTCGTCCCACTTTTCCGGTGCGACGCGAAAAGCCATGCCGCGGCAGGCGCCGCCCCTGTCGAGGCCAAGAACGAGACCGGGATTTTCACGGCTGCCGCGATGAACGAAAGAACGGACGCAAAGCGAGCGCCGATAGCCGTAAACCAGGGCTTGCGATCGCTCTACGAATTCGAAGCCCGGATTCCACATCAACGAGCCGTAGCCAAATACCCAAAATTCGTCCATATCGCACGCCAGATCAAAATCAGATTTCGTTTTCACCATTGGAGAACATCATGGCAGCGTCAAGCCAATCCGGCAGCGGCCAATACCGCAGCGGTAGGAAATTCTGGTTGCTGGGCGGCGCCATTCTTCTGGTGATCGCGCTTTATACGGGCGGCTGGTTCTATGCGGCCTCCGCGCTGAAACAGACCGTGCTGACCGCAATCGCACCCCGCGCCGATGCTGGCGTCAGTGGCGAGTGCTCCGGCATCGAATTCCGCGGCTTTCCTTTCCGCATCGGACTTTTTTGCTCCAAGGTGGATGTGGACGATAATGTGAACGGCATCTCGGCCACCTTCGGGGCGCTTCGCTCCGCCGCCCAGGTCTATGCCCCCGGCCATATCGTCTGGGAACTCGACGCGCCGGCCGAAATCCGCACCGCGCAGGGCCTGACGGTCAATGCCCAATGGGACAATCTGCAATCGAGCCTCACGACCAAGGCGCAGGGCATCGACCGCACCTCGACCGTGATTGATGGATTGAAAGCGGTGGCCGTCTCCTCCTTCACCGGACAGACCGTGAATTTCGATGCCGCCCGCACCGAAATCCACCTGCGGCAGAACGGAGCGGATCTCGACGGCGCAATCTCGGTCGAAAACTCCAATGCCGCGATCAAGGACTGGCCCCAGGTCTTCCCGAAATTCTCCGCCAGCGCCGATCTGACGCTAACAGGCAAAGCCGGTATGATCGACGGCACCGACAAAGAGGGTATCCACGGCTCGCAGGGTGAGCTTCGCCGGATCGTCGCCGATATCGGCGACGGCAAGGTGATGACCGTCTCCGGCCCCTTCGCCTTCGACGAACAGGGCTTCCTTTCCGGCAAGTTCAAGCTGGAGATCGAACAGCTCGGCCCGTGGGGCACAAGCATCAAGCAAGCCTTTCCCGAGGTGGCTTCGACCGTCGATACGGCAACGAAGCTCCTGAAGGCACTTGCCGGCGGTGGCGACAAGGTTTCCGTCGATCTCGTCGTCGATCACGGCAACGCAACGGTGAGCGGCTTCATCCCGCTCGGCAAGATCCCGCCGATCTAACCGATCGTCTTGAGGAAAAACACTTCCGGCACCGTCTGGATGCCGGGGAGTCCGATCGATCCTGTCTCGGAAAAGCCGTTGCGCCGATGCCAGTCCTGCGGGCGGCTCTCGTCGCATTCGCTCGACGTCATCAGGAGACGCGCGCCGCTCTCGCGCATTTCCTTCTCCCAGGTGAGAAACAGTGCCGTCCCGACGCCGGACCGGCGATGGCCATCCAGCACGCGGATCATTTCCATGTAGGGGATCCTGCCCCAAAAGCGGGAGAAACGCAGGAAGCCGACAATCTCAGCCTGCTCGCGGGCGATCAGATATTCGCCGAGATCGATGCAGCGAGAAATCCAGGCCTCGCCGACATGGCTGTCTTCGCGGAACAGCCATTCCTTGTCTTTCCGGCCCGGTTTCGCGATCTCCACCACGAGACTATTTCTTTTCCAGCAGATGCGGACGACCGAAGTCCGGCGCATCCACATCCTGGCCCGCCTGGACGATCGAGCGGCGGATGGCGCGGGTGCGGGTAAAGAGTTCGAAGATCTTGTCGCCCTCGCCCCAGCGGATCGCCCGCTGCAGATAGGCAAGGTCCTCCGAGAAACGCGCCAGCATTTCCAGGATCGCATCGCGGTTATGCAGGCAGACATCGCGCCACATCGTCGGATCGGAGGCTGCGAGACGCGTGAAATCGCGGAAGCCGGAGGCGGAATATTTGATGACTTCCGATTCCGTTACGGTCTCAAGATCGTCAGCCGTGCCGACAATATTGTAGGCTATGAGATGTGGGAGATGGGAGACGATGGCGAGCACCTTGTCGTGGTGCTGGGCGTCCATCTCATCGACCTTGGAGCCGAGCGCTTCCCAGAAGCTGCGAAGCGTCTTCAGCGCGGTCGGATCGGTTCCTTCGAGCGGCGTCAAGATGCACCAGCGTCCCTCGAACAGGCCGGGAAAGCCTGCATCCGGGCCGGACTTTTCCGTACCTGCGATCGGGTGGCCGGCAATGAAATGCACGTAGTCAGGCATATGCGGCTGCATCTGCGCGATCACGGAAGCCTTCGTGGAACCGACGTCAGTGACGATCGCGCCAGGCTTGAGGGTATTGGCGATCTCCTTCGCCACGCTTTCGGAAGCGCCGACCGGCACCGATACGATAACGAGATCAGCGTCCTTTACCGCGTCGGCAGAGGAGGTCGTGTAACGATCGCCGAGATCAAGCTCTTCGGCGCGCTTCAGCGTCTCGGCGCTCCGCGTAGCAACGACGATTTCATTGGCAAGGCCCAGGCGCCTGATGTCATGGGCAAGGGAGGAGCCGATCAGGCCGATACCGATCAGGGTGATGCGATTAAACTGGACTGTCATGCCTTGCGTCCCATGAATTCGCCGAGCGCCTCGATGACACCGCGATTGGCCTCTTCAGGACCGATGCTCATACGTAGAGAGTTCGGAAAGCCGTATGCGCGAACCGCGCGCAGAATATAGCCGCGGCCCGTCAGGAATGCATCGGCATCGGCGGCCCGCTTGCCATCGGCATCAGGGAAATGAATGAGAACGAAATTGGTGACCGACGGGGTGACCTTGAGGCCGAGAGCTTCAAAAGCATCCGTCAGCTTCTCTATCCACAGCTGATTGAAGGACACAGCGTCCTGAACGAAGGATTGGTCGCGGATCGCTGCAGCGCCCGCCGCGATCGCCGGCGCATTCATGTTGAATGGCGCGCGCACACGCTGCAGCGCATCGACGATATCGGCCGGCGCATAAATCCAGCCGATGCGCAGCGCCGCGAGGCCATAGGCCTTCGAGAAGGTGCGGGTCATGACGACGTTTGCATTCGAGGAGACGACCTCGATACCGGCCTCGTAATCGTTGCGGCGGACATATTCCGCATAGGCCGCATCGAGCACGAGGATAACGTGCTTCGGCAACCCGGCCTGCAGGCGGCGGATTTCGCTGACCGGAATATAGGTGCCCGTCGGATTGCCGGGATTGGCGATGAAAACGATCTTCGTCTTCTCCGTCACCGCCGCAAGGATCGAATCCACGTCCACGGTATGGTCTTTTTCCTTGACCACAACAGGCGTCGCACCTGCCGCCATGGTCTGGATCTTATAGATGAGGAAGCCGTGCTCGGTTACGATGCTCTCGTCGCCGGGACCGAGATAGACATGGCAGAGCAGGCCGAGCAATTCGTCGGAACCATTGCCGCAAAGGATGTTTGCCGGGTTGAGGCCATGCACGGCGGCAATCGCCCCACGCAGCTCACGCGCCTGTCCATCAGGATAGCGCTCGAGATTGTCTGCGGCCGCCTTGAATGCGGCGATCGCTTTGGGGCTCGCACCGAGTGGCGTCTCGTTGGAGGAGAGCTTGTAGACGCGGGCCACGCCCGGCGCATGCTCCTTGCCGGGCACATAGGCAGCGATTTCAAGAATACCGGGACGCGGAACGGGCTTGCTCTTCTCAATGCTCATGGATCGACCTTGGAAATTGCCGCAAAGCCGGCGAAAGACTTGAGTGCAATTAAAGCGGAATGGCGATTTTGTCGAGTGCTGCAGCGCTTAGCGGCTGCGTGTGGTCGGCACCCCGTGCGGCGCAAGCACGGGCACAAAAACACGTCGCGAGGCGCGTGCGGCGACCGGCAGGCCCTGATAGAGCCGCTTCTGCGCCTCGACGATGATGACGCCCGAAAAAGCCGGCCAGAGCGTGCGGCCGATCCGCTCGAAGCCGCGGCGCAGGCGCAGCACGGCGCGCAGTTTCGACGGCGGGAAGAATAGCGCCTCGGCTGTGGCGCCCGGCGTGAAGTTGGTCTCGCGCAGCAGATGGGTCAGCTGGCCGCGCGAATAGGGTCGACCCGAACCGAAAGGTGTATGTTCCATGCGCGCCCAGACCCCGCGGCGGTTTGGCACGACGATCACGAGCCGCCCGCCCGGCGCCAGCACCCGCCAGAGTTCCTTCAGGGTCTCGCGTGGGCTTTCGGCAAATTCCAGGGAATGCACCATCAGCACCCGGTCGATCGAGGAATCCGGCAGCGGCAATTCCTCGTCAAAGATCAATGCGGTGGAAGAAAGCGAACCGACAGGCCAGTTCACGGCCCCTTGTCCCGCGGGCATGAAAGCGAAGGTGCGTTCCGTGTCGGCCTGGAACCGGTCGAGGAAGGGCACGGAATAACCAATGCCCACAAGCCGCTCCTGCGGCAGGCGCACCCAGAGCGACGACAGCGCCATGGCAATCGACTGCTCGGCCATGTGTCCAAGCTCAGAATGATAGAATTGGCGAAGGTCGACGATATCGGCGTGCATTATGCCAAATGTTATCAGTGACCGGTTGGACTTCAAGGCCGGAACCTCTACATTCCCGGTCAGTTCGAGGGATAAGGGACTATTTGAACGATGAAACCTTTGGAATTAGAAGTTTTTCTCTGCCGCAGCGACAATTTCGGCGTTCTCGTCCACGACCCTGAAACCGGACAGACCGCCTCGATCGATGCGCCCGATGCGGCGGCCGTCGAAGCCGCTGCCGTGCGCCGCGGCTGGAACATCACCCATATCTTCACGACCCATCACCATATCGACCATGTGGAAGGCAATCTGGCGCTGAAGGAACAGTACGGCCTGGAGATCATCGGTCCGGTCAACGAAGCGGTGGCAATCCCCGGCCTCGACAAGACGATGGGCGATGGCGACAGCTTCCTCTTTGGCGATCACACGATCAACGTCATCGAAACGCCCGGCCATACGGCAGGCCATATCTGCTACCACTTTGCCGACGACAAGCTGCTCTTTGCCGCCGACACGCTGTTTGCGCTCGGCTGCGGCCGTCTGTTCGAGCGTCCCGCTGCCGACATGTGGCATTCGCTGCAGAAGCTTGCGGTCCTGCCGGACGAAACTGCCGTTTATTTCGGCCATGAATATACGCTTTCCAACGCCCGTTTTGCGGTCACCATCGATCCCGGTAACGAGCGCCTGAAAAGCCGTGCGGCGGAAATCGAGGCATTGCGCGCCGAAGGCAAGTTCACCATTCCGACAACGCTGGCGCTCGAAAAGGAAACCAATCCCTTCCTGCGTGCGGCCGATCCTGCCATCCGCCGCAACCTGCTGATGGAGGGCAAGACCAACGAAGAGGTCTTTACCGAAATCCGCAAGCGCAAGGACAATTTCTAGGACATGACCGGAAAAGAGCTCACCCCCGAGAAGATCATCCGCGAGCTTAGCATGCAGCCGCACCCCGAAGGCGGCTGGTATGCACAGACCTTCCGCGATACCAATGGCGGCGAACGCGGCCATTCGACGGCGATCTATTATTTGCTCGCAAGGGGAGAGCGCTCGCACTGGCACCGTGTCCATGATGCGGCAGAGGTCTGGCACTACTATGCCGGCGCCCCGCTCGCGCTGCACCGCTCCGGAGACGGTCGCCACAGCGAGACGCTGAAGCTCGGCACGGATATTGCCGGCGGTGAGCGGCCACAGGCCATCATCCCTGCCAATTGGTGGCAATCGGCCGAAACGCTCGGCGACTATACGCTGGTCGGCTGCACGGTGGCGCCCGGCTTCGAATTCTCCAAATTCGAGATGGCGCCGCCTGACTGGAAGCCCGGCGCTTAAGCTTGTTCCGCCACCGGCTGCACCTGCGGCTTGCGGCGGAACATTTCTTGCGCTGCCAGCACCGCGCCGCCGGTGATCAGCAGGCAGGCAAGCACAATACGCCAACTGGGCTCGGCAATACCGAAGACGGTCAGGATCAGCGTCGACAGCAGCGGCGCGGCATAACTTGCGGCACCGAGGATCTGGATATCGCCGTTCTTGACGCCATAATCCCAGGCATAGAAGGCGGCCCCAACGGGGAAAAGGCCGAGGCCGACCACGGCAAGCCATTCGAAGTTTGTCTCCGGCCACACCGTTGTCTCAAGTCCCAGATGGCAGAACAGCGAAAGTACCGATGTCGCAAGGCAGAAGCCGGTGACGACATCGGTCGAGACGGCGTCGAAACGCCGCGTCAGCAGCGAATAGCCGGACCAGGTGAAGGCACAGAGGAAAGCCGCCCCATAACCGACGGCATAGGCGCCATCGAAATCGATGCCGTTGCGCCCGACGATCATGAAGGTGCCGCATAGACCGGCCAGAGCGCCGACAATGTGATACCAGCGCAGCCTCTCGCCCGGCAGCAGCGCCGAACCGACGACGATCAGCAATGGCCAAAGATAGGCAATCAAACCCGCCTCGACGGCCGGCGCATTCCTGAGCGCCGTGAAATAGAGGAAGTGATAGCCGAACAGACCGGCAATGCCCGTGATCCAGACCTTTGCCGGCTGCTTCAGGAGGGCGATACGCGACGGATTGAGGATGAGCACGAGAATGCCGGGAATACTGCCGATGGCAAAACAGATGGTCGAAAGCTGGAACGGTGGCATCTTGCCGGAGGCGGCCGTAAAAAGCGCCAGGAATGACCACATCAGAATGGCCGTAAAACCGATCAACGTCGCCCGAAGTTTCACTCGTCCCCCTCGCGGAGACTTACGAAGGCTCCGTCAGCTGTTCCCGCCGTATTTCACAGCCGTGATCGTCACCGTCCCGTATTCCGTGGGAATGCGGACGTAGACCGGAGCATATACATTTGCCGCCTGCGCCTTGGCAAACCAGATTTCCATGCGATTGCTCTTGCTGAGGTAGACGAGATCCTTGCGGCCCTTTTTGTAGCCGGAGCGCGGAATGAAGCGCACGCCGCAGACGGTCGCCTTGCCCTTGAAGCCGTCGGTCGAAAAATTCTCATCGCCCTTCGGCGAAAGCACGAGGTCCATGCGCGTCTCGCCATCGAAGATCGGCAGCTTCTGTGAGCAGACGTCGGTATCGCCCGTGAAGATAAGGCCTGAGATCGGGTCAAGCACGGCGCGCATATCGCCCTCTGTTACCGGAATCCATTCCTTTGGCCGGCGCGGCTCCGGTGTCGTCGTGGCCGAAACGATATTGCCGTTGCGGTAGCTGACCTCATAGGTGCGAACCTTTTTGCCGGTCTTGTAATAGAGGACGTATTTTGCAGCCTGCAGCCGGTCATCGCGCACCACCCCGGTAACGCTGGTCTTGGCCAGAATATCGGTGACGAGATCAGCAAGGCCGGCCGATTTGATGTCGCCGTCGATTTTGTAGCTGTGATCGTCTTCTATCTTGGTAAGAAAGGCCGCCCGCGCAATCGTCAGGCCGGCAAGGGCCACCCTGTATTCCGTACGGTGCTGTATTTCGCTCGCACCGGCCGGCAAGGCCAGAAGAGCCGCAAGTGCCGAAACTAGAATCCGTCTGCCCAGATGAGCCATGGTGAGCGCCTTGTCTTGCCGGGCTGCTTGCGCCCTTGCACTTCGGTCTATACTCCTGCCGCATTGCGAAGAAAACAGCAGCTTTTTGACAGAATTGCGGGAAAGGCCAAGGTTTGGCTTGACGCGCGCGGCCTGCCTGACTATAGAACCGCAACTTTCCAATCATGGCCTGATGGATTGCGCAGTCGGTTTTTGCCGGATTGTCATTCGATGGCCCGAGAAAAACAAGAATAGGTGTTCCATGTCCCGCGTGTGCGAATTGTCCGGCAAGGCAGTCCTGACTGGTAACAATGTCAGCCATGCCAACAACAAGACCAAGCGCCGGTTCCTCCCGAACCTGTGCCAGGTTACGCTGATCTCCGACGCGCTCGGCCAGCGTTACCGTCTTCGCGTTTCGGCTGCTGCTCTTCGTTCCGTCGAGCATCGTGGCGGCCTCGATGCCTTCCTGCTGAAGGCTAACGAAGGCGAACTTTCGATGCGCGCTCGGCTGCTGCGTCGTCAGATCGTCAAGAAGACCGCAGAAGCGGCAGTTGCTGCTGCTTAAGGTTCGGCCCCAAAGCCGCTACCCAAGTCTTCCAAAGGCTTTCAAAGGCTTGAACGGATAATATCCGCACGAGCCTTTTGCTTTGCCGGCCTGGCTCTAATTCCAGGCTGAAATCTCACTCGAACTGGTGGCATCACCCAGGATAAAAAAATGCTGACGACCCGCCATACCCTTATCTATGTCGCCCTGATGACGCTCGTCGTCGTCGCCTCCAACTTTCTCGTTCAGTTTCCGCTGAACGCCACGGTTGCCGGCATCAATCTCGCCGACATCCTCACCTGGGGCGCCTTCTCCTATCCGATCGCCTTCCTGATCACCGACCTGACGAACCGCCAGTTCGGTCCGCAGGCTGCGCGCAGGGTGGTCTTCGCCGGCTTTGTCGTCGGTGTCGCCCTTTCCTTTTTCACCTCGGTTCCGCGTATCGCAATCGCCTCCGGCTCGGCCTATCTTGCCGGCCAGCTTCTCGATATCGCCGTCTTCAACCACCTGCGTCGTCAGGCCTGGTGGCGCGCGCCGCTCGTCGGCTCGCTGATCGGCTCGGCGCTGGATACGGTGATGTTCTTCTCGCTGTCCTTTGCCGCCTTCTTCGTTTTCCTCGGTCCGAACGAGCCCTTTGCGCTGGAAAACGCGCCGATCTTCGGCGTCCTCTCGGCGGAAGCTCCGCGCTGGATCTCCTGGGCGCTTGGTGATTTCTCGGTGAAGATGCTCGTCGGCCTGGTGATGCTGCTGCCCTATGGCGCGCTGATGAACGTGCTGCGTCCTGTGCAGGCGGCCACAACGCGGTAACGTCGCGCCGCGATCCCTCATCGTTGGATCGGCGACAGGGCCTTCGGCACCAGATCGCTCCTGTTTACCAATCCATGCTTTGTATCCTCGCCGCTCGGTTCGGCGAGAGCCACTTCTGGTCAAGCGATCCAGGAAAACGCTCCGACCATGAAGGATGGATGGACTGGCTGCGGTCCCCTCTGCAGCCAGTCTTCCTGACGGATGTCCTTCCTCTCTCTTCGCCGGACAAAGGAAGCGTCGAATACCGACGTCAGCAGACCGGATGTCTCTTTGCGACGATGGCGGGATGCCAGAGCACCTCCGCAACAAGCTGTTCAACAGGTAGCAATGAATCTAGCCGCAAAACCGGCTTTGTCATCGTCATCAACCACTCCTCATGTGCAACGAGACTGCGACGCTCCGCCCCTGCCGTATCGTAGCTCTCCGCCCATTCCATGAATTCACGGCTTTGCGCCGCCATGTCGCCACCGGGCCTGATCCTTTCGCCATAGCGGGCCTCCTCGCGCCGGCGGATACGCTCCATACGCACCATGGGATCGACCGTCAGGAACACCACCAGGTCGTAAAGCGGCTCGAATTCCGCGCCCCATTTGATCGCCGAGCCGGAAAGCACCCAATCGGCATCGGGCAACGCCTCTTGCCTGAGCATCGCAACGCGAGCCCCGACCTCGCGCTGCATCGTGAAGGGCGGATCGGTCGGCATCCAGAAGAAATGGTCGGTATCGAGATGACGGACATCAAGCTGTTCGGCCAGCGCCAGGCCAAGCGTGGTCGTGCCGGAACCCGAGGCTCCCGTGATATGGATACGCATGATACGCTCTCTTAAGGGGTAATATCCGCGAAGGAATGGACCGGATAGCGCAGAGTTATGACAGCCGTTCGACGGCCGCTCAATCGACCAGTCGGAACTCCAGCATCAGATTTCTCTGCAGGATGGAGTGATTGTCGTCAGACACCAGGATGACATGCGTCGTGCCATCGGCGGCCTGGAAGGTATCGATCCCTTCCATATTGTCGATATTGTAATTGAAGTTACCCTCGACGAGCAGCTCACCGTTCACGATGGCGCCGGGCTTGATATCTGCTCCCTTGATGCGGCGAATGCGCATGCCGATACCTTCGGCCATATTGAAGCGCCGCTCCAACAGAAGCAGGTCTCCGCCCGGCAGGAAGGCACCGTCGGTCACATCGAAGCTGCCATCCTTCTCGACCGCGAACTGCCCCTTTAGCGGCCCGTCCAGAATAGCCGCAAGCCGGTTGCCATCCTCGTCGAGGCTTCGCTCCGTCACAATCACGGGCGCGCCTTTCAATGGGCTCGAGGCGGAGGCTACGACAACGGTTTCAATGCCACGGTTTGCCCGCATCTCGTCCCGGGGAATGAGGATCCCGACCGTCGATAAGGATCGCGAGTCGAGAAAGCCGGGGTCCGGATAGATGTCGACGCGATGGTCCTGCTCGAAGGAAACAAGAATCCGGTCGCCATCCAGTGCGAGGCCTTCGGCATCCATAGGCCCCTTGCCCTCATAGGTCCGGCCGACGCGATTCCTCATCGCCGTGATCTCGACGCCGGAAAGGCCCGAAAGCCTGCCCTTGGCATCGCGTTCGATGCTGCCGGTCAGCCAGTGCCCGGTATCGAGAACGCCGACGAAACTCTTGCCGTCAGGACGCATGCGGATGGAGGAAAGGGAGCCGAAGAGGGAATTGCTCGACACCATCTCCAGCCCGCCGATAAATTCCAAAGGGCCGAAGCGGGTTTCGTCGCGACCGATATGGAAATCAGAAATCTTGCGGCTGATGATCTTCGCAGGCTCGCCCGCATAAGCGCCGGACAACCCCGTCGCGAGGGCAAGGACGACCAGAGCCGCGCGAGACAGATTTTCAAACGCCATGCGGAGTGTTTCCCCGAGATCGCATCAGCCGGCGCGGCGCAGGCGACCACCGCGCGGCTGGGCGGCGTGATCCTCGAACAGTTCTGCAAGCTGCTCGGTCATGGCGCCGGCAAGCTCGTCCGCATCGACGATCGTCACGGCACGGCGATAGTAACGCGTCACGTCATGACCGATGCCGATTGCGAGAAGCTCGACGGGCGAGCGCGTCTCAATCTGCTCGATTACCGCACGCAGATGCCGTTCCAGATAATTACCTGGATTGACCGACAGCGTGGAATCGTCCACCGGCGCACCATCCGAAATCATCATCAGGATGCGGCGCTGCTCGCGACGTGCGAGCAGGCGGTTATGCGCCCAGATCAGCGCCTCGCCGTCGATATTTTCCTTCAGCAGCCCCTCGCGCATCATCAGGCCGAGATTGGGCCGTACGCGTCGCCAGGGAGCATCGGCCGACTTATAGATGATGTGTCGCAGGTCGTTGAGACGGCCCGGCGTCTGCGGCTTGCCATTGGCCAGCCAGCTTTCACGCGCCTGCCCGCCCTTCCAGGCCTTGGTCGTGAAGCCGAGAATCTCGACCTTGACGCCGCAACGCTCCAGCGTGCGCGCCAGAATATCGGCGCAGGTGGCGGCAACCGTGATCGGCCGGCCTCGCATGGAACCGGAATTGTCGATCAGAAGCGTCACAACCGTATCGCGGAACTGCGTGTCGCGCTCCATCTTGAAGGAGAGCGCCTGCGTCGGATCGATGATGATGCGCTGCAAGCGGGCCGAGTCCAGATACCCTTCCTCGAGATCGAAATCCCAGGAGCGGTTCTGCTGTGCCATCAGCTTGCGCTGCAGGCGGTTCGCAAGCCGCCCGACTGCGCCCTGGAGATGGGCCAGCTGTTTGTCGAGGAAGGCGCGCAGTCGCTCCAGTTCGGCGGCATCACACAGCTCCTCGGCCTTGATGATTTCGTCGAACTCTTCCGTATAGATGTGGTAATCGACCTTTTCGTTGAAATCGGCAAAGGGCGTGTTCGGACGGCGGGTCTCACCCGGCGTCTCGGAATCGTCCTCGCCTTCTTCCATCATGTCGTCGTCGGAGATTTCGGCGCCTTCAGTTTCGCCGTCCTCCATCTGCTCGTCGGAGACTTCGCTGTCTTCGACGGGCGCGGCATCGCTGCCGGCGTCCTCGTCGACCTCATCCTCGTTCTGCTCGTCGCCCGTCGGCTGATCATCCTCGTTGGACTGATCGTCGGAGTCCGGATCGCTGTCGTCATCGCCATATTCCTCGGCCATTTCCATGGCCGACAGCATATTGCGGATGACCTTCGAGAAGGCCTGCTGGTCGTTGATGACGCCGGAGAGATTGTCGAGCTCGCTGCCGGCCTTTTCCTGGATAAAGGAACGCCAGAGATCAAGCACCTTACCGGCCGAAGCAGGCGCCTTCTGGCCGGTAAGCTTCTCGCGCACCATCATGGCGACGGCTTCGCCGATCGGCGCATCTTCCTGCCGTTCGATGCCGGTGAAATTTGCCTTGGCATATTTCTCTTCCGTCATGGAGCGCAGGTTTGCGGCCATGCCCTCCATGCGCAGCGAACCGATCGATTCGACGCGCGCCTGCTCGACGGCGTCGAAGATGATCCGCGCGTCGGAGCCCTGCGGCGCCATGGTCGAATGCACCTTCTCGTCGTGACAGGCGATGCGCAGCGCCATGGAATCGCCAAGGCCGCGCGTAACCGCCAGCTCATGCGCTGTCGGACGCTTGGAAAGCTCCGGCAGGCGGATGCGTTCGCCCGTCATGCCGGGGCGTTCATTGGCGAAAGCCACCTCGACCTGATCGTCGCCGGCGATTGCGCGTACGCAACCGGTTATCGCACGCCGCAACGGCTCGACATCGACAGGCGCGCCGGGCTTTGCTTTCGAATTGTCACCACGAGATGCCATGATCGACTGGCCTTATGCCCCCAGCACGATGTTGGCAGCGCTTTCCTTCAGCTCCACACCAAAGGCGCGCTGATAGTGCTCGGCCACCAGCGGACGCTCAAGCTCGTCGCACTTGTTGAGGAAGGTCACTCGGAAGGCGAAGGCGAGATCACCGAAGATCTCGGCATTCTCGGCCCAGGTGATGACAGTACGCGGGCTCATGACGGTGGAAAGATCGCCGTTCATGAAGGAAGCGCGCGTGAGATCGGCAACGCGGACCATCTTGGAAACCGTATCACGGCCTTCCTTGTCCTTGCCGAAGCTCTTCACCTTGGCAGCGACGATATTCACTTCATGGTCATGCGGCAGATAGTTCAGCGTCGAGACGATCGACCAACGGTCCATCTGCGCCTGGTTGATCTGCTGCGTGCCGTGATAGAGGCCTGTCGTATCGCCGAGACCGATGGTGTTGGCGGTCGCAAACAGGCGGAAGGCCGGGTGAGGACGGATGACGCGGCTCTGGTCGAGCAACGTCAGGCGGCCGGAAGATTCCAGCACGCGCTGAATGACGAACATCACGTCCGGGCGGCCGGCATCATATTCGTCGAAGACGAGCGCGACATTGTGCTGATAGGCCCAGGGCAGGATGCCGTCCTTGAATTCGGTGACCTGCAGGCCGTCCTTGACGACGATCGCATCCTTGCCGACGAGATCGATACGGCTGACATGGCTGTCGAGGTTGATGCGCACGCAAGGCCAGTTGAGGCGGGCGGCGACCTGCTCGATATGGGAAGACTTGCCCGTGCCGTGGTAGCCGGAGATCATCACGCGTCGGTTATGGGCGAAGCCGGCGAGGATCGCGAGCGTCGTCTCGCGGTCGAAGAGATAGTCGGTGTCGAGATCCGGCACATAGGCGTCGCCCTTGCTGTAGGCGGGAACGCGGATGTCGGAATCGATGCCGAAGGCCTCGCGGACCGAAACGGTGGTATCGGGCAGTTCGGAAATATCAAGTTCGATCTTGCTCATCATGTCTCCAAGGCGGGTGATGGCACCCGGCCATACTGTCTCAAGCCATTTCGCAACCATGACGCCGCGATATTCCGCGCCTGTCAGGTGGGAACGTCGGCGATACTTCTCCGGGACTGAAACGAAACCTCGGCGGGATGATGACCGCTGGCGAGCATTCTAGAAAGAGTCCCGGACAAGAAATGCCGCGTCCGGAAGGTCGGCAGAGGCGATGTCGGGAAAACGCACAAATATATGCCGCGATTGCCTGCGGCCTCAGCCGATGTGGACCATACCCGATTGAAGCTTAAGAGCAAGGACGGGAACTAACAAAAACCGTTCTGCTTCAATAATTGATAGGCCTGGATGACGGCACGGAAACGCTCTTCCGAGCCGCGGTCGCCGCCATTCGCATCGGGGTGATGCTTCTTGACCAGTTCCTTGTACCTGCTCTTGATCTCTGCGGAGGTGGCGTTCGCGGCAAGTCCCATCGTATCGAAAGCCTTGGCTTCCAGCGATTTCAGCTTGCGGGCCTGCGGGAAACGCGGGCCGCTGCCCTTGCCGCCACTTTCCTTCACGAAGCCGAACGGATCACGCACACGCGAATAGGCGCCGGAGCGAACCTCGGCATGCAGCGGGCTGTTCTTGGCATCCTTGTTGACGCCAACGGTCCAGGTGGGGCGATGGCCGGTGATCGCCTCCTTCTGGTAGCGCGCGATCTCACCGTCCGACAGGCCGGAGAAATAATTGTAGCCCTTGTTGTAGTCCTTGACGTGCTCGAAGCAGAACAAGAAGAATTGACCTTCCGCATTGCGTCCCACAGGAGCGCGATGCGTGCCTTTTTTGTCGCAGCCGTCCCACTGGCAGCTTGGAGGCGCCTGCTCGGGCTCCTGCTCTCGTCTGCGGCGCGTTCGGATGCGATCGAAATATTTGGAATCAAGTCTCATGACGGCGCTAATTATGGGGCTGCTGACTGATGACAACAAGAATTGACAAACGGGAATGTTGCTGGCTTGGTGGGAACCTTTTTCGCGAACTCAGAAGACCCGGTGATGACACTCCAGACCAGCATCGAAGAGAAGCTCAAGGCGACCTTTGCACCCGAACGCCTCTTCGTCATCAACGAGAGCCATCTGCATGTCGGCCACCAGCCGGACATCACGGGCACCGGCGAGACACATATGCGCGTTCGCATCGTTTCTGCAAAATTCGCCGGCATGTCTCGGCTGCAGCGCCACAGGGCGATCACCGACCTATTGAAGCCCGAGCTGGACGCAGGGCTTCATGCGCTGGCCGTCGAGCCGGCAGCACCGGGCGAACCGACGCGCTGGTAACTCTTAAAGCATTTCCAGACGCAAAGCCGCTGCAGACTTTTGCTGGAATTGCTCTTAGCGGATGATCAGCGCCGTGGCGTAGAGCCCGAAACCGAAGACGGTGTGGGCGAGCAGGTTCAGCACCCGCACCTTCGTGGGATTCGGCGTCTTAGAAGCCGCCCAGCCAAGGCCGAGACCCGGCTGCATCAGAAACCAGCCTGCGCCGACCGTGACGATGCCGAGGATCCAGGCCGGCAGGAAGGTTGGTGCGGCAAACCAGGCCGGGCCGACGAAGATCGCCAGCAGGATGCCGTAGAGAATGCCGACCGCATAGTGGCCGATCCAGCCGAGCGCCAGCTCGTTGGCATAGGGCGCGGCATCACCGATATCGTCGTGAAAGACCTTGCCCTTGCCGAGATGCCAGAACCAGCGGCCGGCAGGCGCCCAGTTCGGCGACGACGTCACACCGAGCTTTGCGAGCAGGATTGCCCAAATATCCATCAGGACGGTCGCCCCGATGCCGATGGCGACGGATCGCCAAATGATGTCGAACATGTCAGATCCTGTGGAATGAGCCGGCATCTGGAACTTCCATGCCGGCAATGGAGATCATAATCAGGCGGGTTTCGTCTCGTCTTCCCCGGCGGGGCGGATGCGCAGCTTGGTGATGCGGTTCTTTTCCCGCTTCATGACGACGAAGCGCTTGCCGTGGAAGGTAAAGGCCTGCCGCTCTTCGGGAATGGTCATTGATTCATGGATGACGAGGCCGGCGATCGTCGTCGCCTCCTCGTCGGGCAGGTTCCAATCGAGTGCGCGGTTGAGATCGCGGATCGGCACGCCGCCATCGACGACGATGGAGCCATCGGCCTCCTGCCTCACACCTTGCATGTCGATATCGTGCTCGTCGGAGATATCGCCGACGATCTCCTCCAGAATGTCCTCCAGCGTCACGATGCCCTGCACCTCGCCATATTCATCGACGACGACGGCGAAATGCTGCTTGCGGCGCAGGAAGGCATTGAGCTGATCTTCGAGATTGGTGCTGTCGGGCACGAACCAGGGCTTCTGGGCGATCTTCACGATGTCGAGCTGCTGCGCTTCCATGTTCGGTTCGGCGAGCGCCCGCAGCAGGTCCTTGGCATGTACGACGCCGATGATGTTGTCGATCGTACCGCGCCAGAGCGGCATGCGCGTGTAAGGGCTTTCGAGGATGGCCCGGACCACGGATTCCGGCGGATCGTCGGCGTTAATCGCCCGCATCGCCGTACGGTGAACCATGATGTCGGAAAGCTCGAGCTCGCCGAGATCGAGCACGCCGCCGAGGCGGTCGCGGTCGGCCTTCACCACCGAGCCTTCGCGATGCAACAGGTCGACGGCACCGCGCAGTTCCTCATGAGCCGACAGCATCGAGACTTCGCGCGACAGGGTGATGCCGAAGAGACCGAGGATCTGGCGTACGATTGCGTTGATGAAGGAGGAAAGCGGTCCGACAACGGCGACGAAGAGGCGGGTCGGTATTGCAACATTGAGCGCAAAACGCTCAGGCGTGGAGATCGCCCAGCTCTTCGGCAGAACCTCCGCGAAGATGACGAGGATGATGGTCATGGCAAGTGTTGCCAGCGCCACACCGGAATTGCCGAAGATCCCCAGAAATATGCTTGTCGCCAGCGACGAGGAGAGAATGTTGGCGAGATTGTTGCCGATCAGCAGCGCACCGATCAGCCGGTCGCGGCGCTCGATGAGGATTCGCACAAGACCGGCGCGTTCGTCGCCATTGGCTTCCAGCGTATGGATGCGGCTTCTCGAAACAGCGGTCAGCGCGGTTTCGGACCCCGAAAAGAAGGCAGACATCAGCACTAGGGCCACGATCGAAACGATCTCCGGCCAGTAGACCGATAAAAACGCCAGAGTGCCTTCGACTGTCATCAGGGATGCTTTTCCTTGAGAAAGCTGATCACTTCGGAAGCCGGCACGTTGTCCGCGACGAAGGACTGGCCGATGCCGCGCGTCAGAATGAAGGTGAGCTTGCCGCCCTTGACCTTCTTGTCCTGCGCGATCGCATCCATCAGCACCTCCGCCGGCGGCAGAGTGCCCGGAATTTCCGACACACGGGTCGGCAGGCCGACCGCCCTCAGATGCGCCTCGACACGGCGGGCGTCATCGGGGCTTGCAAGGTTCATGCGCGCCGAAAATTCATGCGCCAGCACCATGCCGATCGAAACGCCTTCGCCATGGACCAGACGGCTGCTGTCATAGGCGGTCGCAGCCTCCAGCGCATGGCCGAACGTATGGCCGAGATTGAGCAGCGCCCGCTGGCCGTTTTCCCGCTCGTCGGCGACGACGACATCCGCCTTGGCCTGACAGCTAATTGCAATCGCTTCGATGCGGGCCGAACCACCTGCAAAGACCGCCTGCCAGTTGTTCTCCAGCCAGGCGAAGAAATCCGGCTTGTCGATCAGTCCGTATTTCGCGACTTCGGCATAGCCGGCGCGAAATTCGCGCTTGCTCAGAGAATTCAAAACATCCGTATCGGCGAGCACGAGATCCGGCTGATGGAAAACGCCGATGAGGTTCTTGCCGTGGCGGCTGTTGATGCCGGTCTTGCCGCCGACGGAGGAATCCACCTGGGCGAGCAGCGAGGTCGGCACCTGCACGAAGCGCACCCCGCGCCTGATGATGCCGGCCGCAAAACCCGAGAGGTCGCCGATGACGCCACCGCCGAGGGCGATGACATAATCATTGCGTTCGACGCGGGCCTCGAGAACCTTGTCGCAGACATTGATCAGATGTTCAAAACTCTTGGTCTTCTCGCCGGCCGGCAAGACAACCTCTGCCGAGGCGATGCCCGCGGCATCCAGGCTTGCCTTCAATGCATCGAGATAAAGCTGCGCCACATGTTCGTCGGTGATGATGGCCGCCTTACGGCCCTTGAGCCGCGAAGCGATCTCGCCGCCGGCGCTGGCGATCAGGCCCGGCCCGATCAGGATATCATAGGCCCGCTCGCCAAGCGGCACATGGACCTTGCGGACGGCGGAAGCGGGAGTGATCGCGTTCATGATAATGCGCTTTCTTTCTGGGCCTCGACCATGGCTCTCAGCACTTCATCGGCCATGACTTCCTTTCGCACGTCGCGCGAAAGCACCGTGAGATCGGCCTCGGCATAAACGGGGTATCGGGCATTCATCAGATTTTCGAGCGTCTGCTTCGGGTTTTCGGACTTCAGCAACGGACGTGTATCGCGCTTGTTGACCCGGTCCCAGAGCACGTCGAGATCGGCCTTGAGCCAGACCGAGAGGCCGCCCTTCTTGATATGCCTGCGGGTGCGGTCGTTGATGAAAGCGCCGCCGCCGGTGGAGACGACGCGCGGGCCGCCCTTCAGCAGGCGCTTCATCACCCGCGTTTCGAGCGCCCGGAACTCTTCTTCTCCATAGGCAGCAAAAAGCTCCGTGATCGTCATCCGCGAAACGCGCTCGATCTCGATATCGCTATCGACGAAAGGGATGCCGAGCTGCTGCGCGACAAGGCGGCCGACGGAAGATTTTCCGGCGCCCATGAGGCCGACAAGGATGAGATTGCGTGAACCGAGCGCGGCGCGAGCTCTGTCTTTCAGACTGTCTGCAACGGAAACTGGGGGCTCACTCATCGGTCCATTCACACTTTGTTTGCAAACGGTATCGACAAATGCGGGTGTAGCGTCAAGTCGCGGGCAAGGGAATCATGGTCTCACTGCCGCTTCTTGCACTTGCAAACACGCTTCTTATAACAGAGGCAGAGTTCTAGGGAGTAGCCGGATGCCGAGCCTGATCCGTTTCCTGTCCGTTCTGGCGGTCATCGCCGGACTGATCTATGGAGCGATGTGGGCGCTCGCCACCTTCGTCGAGCCGCAGCAGCGAGACGTGACGATCCGCATCCCCTCCGAGCGGGTGAACCCGCCCTCGACGGGCACGATCAACACCACGAAGAAGTGACGCGATGAAGGATCTCGGCCGCGTCCATGTAGAATCATTTCTTGAAATGATGAGTGCCGAGCGCGGTGCCGCGGTCAATACGCTGCAGTCTTACGAGCACGATCTCGACGACCTGCGCTCTTTCCTGCACGGCCGCAGCATCCGTCTGACGGAGGCAGCATCGGGCGATCTTGGCGCCTATCTCGCCTCGCTGTCCGCGCGGGGCTTCAAGCCCTCCTCGCAGGCCCGCCGGCTTGCCGCCATGCGCCAGTTCTATAAATTCCTCTATGCCGAGGGCCTGCGCACCGACGATCCGACCGGTATTCTCGACGCCCCAAAGAAGGGCCGCCCCTTGCCGAAAACAATGGGCGTCGAGGAAGTGACAAAGCTGCTGACCCAGGCAGAAGCCGAGGCCGCCGACCTCAACCCCGGCCAGCTTCATCGTCTGCGCATGCTGGCGCTCCTGGAACTTCTCTACGCCACCGGCATGCGTGTCAGCGAACTCGTCTCGCTGCCCGCCCGCGTTCTCGATCAGGAGGGCCGCTTCCTGATGATCCGCGGTAAGGGCAACAAGGAGCGGCTGGTACCGCTTTCGCAATCGGCCATTGCCGCTCTGAAATCCTACGGCCGCATGCTGGCGTCTGAAAACGCCGCATCAAAACAGCCGCAGGAGAGCCCCTGGCTCTTTCCGGCCGCCTCGAAAGAGGGATACCTGCCGCGACAGGTCTTCGCCCGCGATCTCAAGAATCTGGCAATCCGAGCCGGCCTCACACCATCGATGATTTCGCCGCACGTCATGCGGCATGCCTTCGCCAGCCATCTTCTGGCCAATGGCGCCGACCTGCGCGTGGTGCAGGAACTCCTCGGCCATTCAGACATTTCGACGACACAAATCTATACGCATGTTCTGGAAGAACGGCTCCAGCAACTCGTCCATACGCACCACCCCCTTGCAAAACAGGCGAAAAAGCACGAATAGGACCGGCGACAAGGGGCGGAACCAGGAAACTGCCCCGCGCACAAGGAACGGAAACGCACCTCATGCACAACTATCTCGACTTCGAAAAGCCGATCTCCGACCTCGAAGGTAAGATCATCGAGCTTAAGAAGCTGGCGACGGAAGACGAAAGCATCGACACATCCGACGAAGTCGGCAGGCTCGAAGTCCGCGTCCGCGAGGCAATCGTCGAGATCTATTCGAAGCTGAACGCCTGGCAGAAGACGCAGGTCGCGCGCCACCCGCAGCGTCCGCATTTCGTCGACTATGCCAAGACCCTCTTTCAGGAATTCACGCCGCTTGCCGGCGACCGCAAGTTTTCCGAGGATGCCGCCATCCAGGCTGGCCTTGCCCGCTTCCGCGGCCAGCCGGTCGCCGTCATCGGCCAGGAAAAGGGCAACGACACCAAGAGCCGCCTGAAGCACAATTTCGGCAGCGCCCGTCCCGAAGGTTACCGCAAAGCGATCCGCATCCTCGAAATGGCCGACCGCTTCCAGCTTCCGGTCATCACCCTTGTCGATACCGCAGGCGCCTATCCGGGTGTCGGCGCCGAAGAACGCGGTCAGGCAGAAGCCATCGCCCGTTCGACGGAAATGTGTCTCGGCGTGAAGGTGCCGTTGATCTCGATCGTCATCGGCGAAGGCGGCTCGGGCGGCGCGATCGCGATTGCCACCGGCAATCGCGTCTACATGCTCGAGCATTCGATCTACAGCGTCATCTCGCCGGAAGGTGCAGCCTCCATCCTCTGGCGTGACTCCACCCGCGCCAAGGAAGCTGCGACCAACATGAAGATCACCGCCGAGGACCTGAAGTCGCTCGGCGTCATCGACGGCATCATCCCCGAGCCGCTCGGCGGTGCGCATCGCGATCCCGACAGCGTTATCGCCGCAACGGGCGACGTCATCGCCAATGCACTAGGCGAAATGGCCTCCCGCTCGGGCGAGCAGCTGCGCAACGATCGCCGCCAGAAGTTCCTTGCCATGGGCCGCAATCTGTAAAATCCACAGGCCGTTCCAGCCGATTGAGGCCAAACCTTGGCCACAATAATGTTATCTGTAACATCAGCGCTTGCAGGACACGTCCGCGCAAGTCATAGGCTGGTAAGGATTTATCAAGTATAAGCCGCCTATGATTCCGCGCTGAGCCCGGTTTCCGTAAGCGGGTTGGGTCGCATTATTGATGGGCTGATTGAATGCGCATACGTCATCTTGCCTATGTTTCGCTTATGGCGCTGGCTCTGACCGGCTGCAATGACGCATTGGAATCGGCCCAGGGCGTCGACCTTTCGACCGTCAAGAACAAGGTGGAGCAGCCGCTTCCCGCCCGTATCCTTGCAGACATGTCGGCCAAGGGCATGGATCGCAACTCGCCGATCATGATCCGCATCTTCAAGGAAGAAGGTGCGCTGGAAGTCTGGAAGGCGAAGACGGACAATCGGTTTGAGAAGATCGCCGGCTACAAGATCTGCGCCTGGTCTGGCAAGCTCGGCCCGAAGGTCAAGACCGGCGACCGGCAGGCGCCGGAAGGTTTCTACAACCTGAGCCGCGCCAACCTGAACCCCAATTCCAAATATTATCTCGCCATCAACACCGGTTTCCCGAACCGGTATGATGCCGTCAACGGCCGCTCCGGCAGCGATCTGATGATCCATGGCGCCTGCTCGTCGTCAGGCTGCTACTCCATGACCGACCAGCAGGTTCTGGAAATCTACGCCTTTGCCCGTGACGCCTTCAAGGGCGGCCAGGACAGCGTGCAGCTTCAGGCCTTCCCATTCCGCATGACCGCCGAGAACATGGTCAAGCACCGCCTCGATACGAATTACGATTTCTGGAAGATGCTGAAGGTCGGCTACGACAATTTCGAAGTCACCAAGCGCCCGCCGGAAGTGAATGTCTGCGAGAAGAAATACGTCTTCAACCAGCAGGCCACGAGCGGCGGCAGCTTCAATCCGGCCGGCGCCTGCCCGGCCATGTCTACGCCGCCGGCGCTGACGGCGGCGCTCGCCTCCTACGGCAAGACGTATGATGCCGATTATCAGACGGCGCTGAAGAAATACGACGGGCTTGCCTGGTACGACCCGACGGAAGCCGAACGCAAGGCTGTGGTCGCCAAGCAGCGCAAGGGCCGCGAACTCGCATATGCGCCGACCGGCACGTCGCTTGAGGCCGGCCGCATGGTCAAGGTTGCCGAACTCGAAGACATGATGGCCAATCAGGCCGCAAAGAGCGTGGCTGCAAAGACCGCAGCTGCCGCTACGCCGACGACGCAGGCTCAGGCCACGACCGTTGCCGCAGCACTGCCGGCAAACATCCCGGTACCGATGCAGAACCCGCTGGCCTATGCCGCGCCCGAGCCCGCGCCGCAGGAAACCGCCGACGCTACCAAGAAGCCGTTCTGGAAGTTCTGGGCCAGGAACTGATTGGCTTGGACGCCATTCTCTACGATCTGCGCGGGCTGAAATGCCCGCTTCCGGTCATCAAGACACGCAAGAAGCTGACGGCCATGCCGAGCGGCGCGCTGATCCTCGTCGATACCAGCGATCCGCTTGCCGTCATCGATATCCCGCATTTCTGCAATGAAGACGGCCACGAGCTCGTCAGCACAGAAAAGACCGAACGCGGCCACCGCTTCCTGATCCGTAAGGGCTAGAACAGCCCTATTGAAGTGGAGGGTGCCCCCTTCGCATCGAGCCCCCTCCGGAGGGAGCCCCCTCCGCAAAATGCCCAGATTCAGGAAGAGAGAGTGTCCCTTATGCGTCCGAACGGGCGCTCGGTGCTCTCGGTGGAGGGGGCGAACCTTCAATGGAGGGTGCCGCACCCTCCGGTTCAACCAATTGAAATATATGCATTTAAACAAGTGGAGGGGGCGGAGGAGCGATTTGCTCAAACATGCCGGAAGCCACTTATGCCGGCATTGATACAGGCGGTACGCACGACGCTTGCGGAGAGTCTTGGAAATGCTCCCTCCGGCCCCCTCCGCGATCCAATCGCGCGGTTCTTGATGATCCGGGCCGACGCAACGCTTCAAAGCGCGTCGCGATCTTTCAGATCCGCATGCCCGGAATGGCGAGCGGATTGTCACTGAGCGCGGCGCGATCCGGTGTATCAATGCGCGGCTTGCCGAGGAAGGCATCGAAGAGATCTTTCACGAAAGCCTCAGGCAGATCCTTGGTGATCAGCACCATGCGCGTGCGCCGATCCTCAGGGTCCGGCCAGGCGGCAAGCCGCACCGGCGGATGGAAGATGCTCTGGACGCCGTGCAGCACCAGCGGGCGCTCCGGCCGGTCTGATGTGGCGATGATCGCCTTCATGCGCAGAAGCTTCTCTCCGTGCGCCGAACGCAGGAGATCGATGAACATTTCGAGCGCCATCGGATCGATTGCCTTTTCCTCGATGATCGAGAAGGAACGGATCGACGCATCGTGACGATTGATGTCGTGCGGGTCCTGATGCTCGTGGCCATGATGATCGTGATCGTGGCCATGATGATGCCCCTCGTGCTCATCCTCATCATGCAGCCAGCGGCGGACATCGGCGATCTTCGTCGCTGGGTCGTAAAGCCCGTTCACGAGCACGCGTGCCGAGCCGGCTTCATCGCTGTCGGCATCCATGAAAGCCGCGTACGGATTGAGACCGCGCAAACGCGCCATCAGCGCATCCGTATCGCCTTCTATGCTCTTTTTCGAGACAATCAGCCGATCGGCAACAGCCGCCTGCTTGCGCGCCTCCTCGTGATTGTCGAGCGTCTGCAGACCATTCACGGCATCGACGACAGTGACGACACCGTCGAGCTCGAAATTCTGCGCGATGATCGGATTGCCCATGATTGCCTGCATGACAGGAGCCGGATCGGCAAGGCCGGTCGTCTCGATGACCGCGCGTTTGACCGGCTTCACGCGGCCCGTCTGCACCGCATCAATCAGGTTTGCAAGGGTGTCGACCAGTTCCCCGCGCACGGTGCAGCAGAGGCAGCCGTCGGAAAGCTCGATGATGGAATCGCCGGAGCTTTCGACCAGCAGATGGTCGATGCCGACATCGCCGAATTCGTTGATGATGACGGCCGCATCCTTCATGGCGGGATCTTTGAGGATGCGGTTCAGAAGCGTCGATTTACCGGCGCCGAGAAAGCCGGTCAGGATCGTGACCGGGATCTTGTCGCTAAGCGTACTCATGGTTTTTCCTCAGAAGGATTTCGGCCGCGGGAGCGGAACAGGAACATTGGCGAGCGCTTCCACAGCATCGCCCTTGGCGGTCTTGTCGTTCTGCGCGACCGGCTGCGGATCCTGCCCGGGAATGAGGCCGGCGAATACGAATTGCGGCTCGTGATCCATTTCATGGATATAGGGCGACTGCACCTTCATGCGGCCGACCTCGTCGCGCGTTTCACTGCGCACCTTGGCGCCCTTGGCGCTGCAGATATCGGCCGTGATGTCGTTCACTTGGTCCTGCCCGGGCCCGTAAGGCTTCAGCGAGCCCAGCGTATCATTTGCCGCAAACTGCGAGGTGAAGCCCTTTTGCAGAAGGTTCGCGGTAGCATCGGCGCGAGCCGCCAGGCTGTCGGTGCCGAGCACGACGGACACCAGCGTCCGGCCGCTGCGCGTCGCAGAACCGATCTGGTTGAAGCCCGAGGCACAGATAAAGCCGGTCTTCATGCCGTCGGCGCCGGCAAAACGGCCGATCAGCATATTGATGTTCGGGACGTTCTGCTTGCCGTTCGTGAAGCCTTCCAGCGAGAAATAGCCGGCATATTGCGGGAAGTCGCGGCGCAGCGCCACCGACAGGATCGCGAGATCGCGCGCCGTCGTGTACTGTCCCTTGCCCGGCAGGCCGTTCGGATTGACGAAATGCGAATCCGACATGCCAAGTTTCACCGCTTCTGCATTCATGCGGACGACGAACGCTTCCTGCGTGCCGCTGACCGCCTCCGCAACGGCAACGGCAATGTCATTGGCCGACTTGACCATCAGGATCTTGAGCGCGCTGTCGAGCGTGAACTTCTGGCCCGGTTTAAAGCCCATCTTGGCCGGCGGCTCGGCGGCGGCCCGCTTGCTCATGACGACGGGCGTATCGAGGCTGATCTGGCCGGAGCGGATCGCATCGAAGACCGTATAGACGGTCATCAGCTTGGTCAGCGAAGCCGGATACCATTTGCGGAAGGCTTCCTCATGCTCCAGTACGCGACCGGTCTGCACGTCGACCAGAATATGCGGATTGGCCTCAGCAAGTGTAACGGACGAGACAAGAACCGCTGTTGCTGTCGCTATAAAAGAAAAGGGCCGCAAAGCGGCGAACAAACGATCGTGGCGCGTCGACAAGTGCTCGTCCTTCAGGGAATTATCTCGAAACCTTCCCCTATTTACCCTATATGGCTATGACATGGCAAAGGTCATTGACTAAGTTATTTCCAAGGCATCACACCCTTGTGATGCTCAGACAGGCCCCAGCATTTCATTCACAGGAAGCCAAGAATGCCGATTCTGAATAGAGCCGCCGAACTTCAGGACGAAGTTGCTGAGTGGCGCCGTCACATCCATGCGCGGCCGGAACTTCTCTTCGCAGTCGAAAACACGGCTGCCTTCGTTGCTGAAAAACTTAAGGAATTTGGCGTCGACGAGATCGTTACCGGCATCGGCCGCACCGGCGTCGTGGGGCTCATCAGGGGTAAGGGCGAAGGCGCCCGCACGGTCGGTCTGCGCGCCGATATGGACGCCCTGCCGCTCACCGAAATCACCGGCAAGCCCTGGGCTTCGAAAACACCTGGCAAGATGCACGCCTGCGGCCATGACGGCCACACCGCCATGCTGCTCGGTGCCGCGAAATATCTCGCAGAGACCCGCAACTTCAACGGCAATGTCGCCGTGATCTTCCAGCCGGCCGAAGAAGGCGGTGGCGGCGGCAACCTGATGGTCAAGGACGGCATGATGGAGCGCTTCGGCATCGAAGAGGTCTACGGCATGCACAACCTGCCGGGCCTGCCCGTCGGCCAGTTCGCCACCCGCAAAGGCTCCATCATGGCGGCGACCGACGAGTTTACCGTCACCATCAAGGGCCGCGGCGGCCACGCGGCGCAGCCGCACAGCACGATCGACCCGATCGCAATAGGCGCGCAGATCGTTTCGAACCTGCAGCTGATCGCCTCGCGCAGTGTCAATCCGCTGCGTTCGGTCGTCGTATCCGTCACGAAATTCAATGCCGGCTTCGCCCACAACGTCATCCCTAATGACGCGACCTTCGCCGGCACAATCCGCACGCTTGATGACGAGGTGCGCGCCCAGGCGGAAGCGCGCCTGCGCGAAGTCGTGGAAGGCATCTGCGCTGCCCATGGCGCCACAGCCGACATCAACTTCCACCGCAACTACCCCGTCACCTTCAACCACGCGGATGAAACGGAGCACGCCGTTGCCATCGCAACCGATATTGCCGGCGAAGCCAACGTCAATCCCGAGGTCGACCCGATGATGGGCGGCGAGGATTTCTCTTACATGCTGAACGCCCGCCCCGGCGCCTTCATCTTCATCGGCAACGGCGACACCGCCGGCCTGCACAACCCCGCCTACGACTTCAACGACGAGGCGATCGCCCACGGAATTTCCTACTGGGTGCGCCTAGCCGAACAGCGCCTCGGCGCCTGAGACGAAACGACATGAGAGACTGCAAAAAGGCTTGGCTTAACGCCAAGCCTTTTGTATGCATGGCATCCAAGTGGTCCCGTAGCTCAGCAGGATAGAGCACCAGATTCCTAATCTGGGGGTCACGCGTTCGAATCGCGTCGGGATCACCATTCTTTCACCGATATCTGGGCCGCCACTGAACTGCGCGTTTTGCGCCGGCCCCTGACACCGCCACCAGGATCCACCCGCCAATGAAGCCGATCGCCGCCCAGACGAGGCCGGCGAAGCTGACGGGCACGCCGGGCACGAAATCGCGCCAGGTATTGGCAAGGATCCCCTCATCGGCATTGCGCATCAGCACGAAGGGCTTGGCGACCGGCGCGGCGCTGCCGAGATCCGATTGCTGGGTGATGAGGCGCTCGTAGCGCTCCAGCGTGCTGCGCATGGAGATGCCGCGATCGCGCAGGAAATCGTCAGGTGAACGCGTGTAGGCATCAAGTGCCTGCTGGCGATCGAGATGGTGGTCGGTGGCCTGTTTCGTGAAGTCGTCGACGATGATCCTGAGTTCGTCGATCGCCCCGCCGATGCGCTGGCGATACTGCTGGGCAAACTCCGGCGCCTGCGAAAAAAGCGTGCCGCCGGCAAGCCCGACGACCAGTGTGATGCCCCTTCCGATCGGTCCCATGAGGATGCCTCCAGCTGTTCCTACACCAGAACGATTTTGAAAGGGCAAAGGTTGCCGCTGACACAATCGTTAACGCTATGTGATTGAACCGATTGGGCTTCGTCCGAGTTCATCAGCCGACCAACTCAGAAAGAGAGATTTGTCATGAAGAACATTATCATTGCTTCCACGCTTGCTGCAGCTTCCATTTTTGCAGGCGCACTGCCCTCGCAGGCAGCCAGCGTCACCATTACCACCGACAATGGCGGCCGGGGCTATCACCGTGCCGATGATCAACGGTACTACCGTCACCATATGCCGGCACGTCGCGTTTCACATGACTGCGTCACCCGGACGGAGCGGATCCACAGTCACGGGCATGTCGTAGTCAAGAAGACCCAGGTCTGCCGCTAAAGGCGATAAAACCCGGCTGGATATCCAGCCGGGTTTTACTTTTTTGAAGCATGAGGAACTTCGGAATTTTCTCTGCGTTTAAGCGACAGAACAGGAGTATCCGCCATGCGTATTCGAATGATTTTGCTTGCAATCGGTTTCGTCGTCAGTGGCCTGATGCTGGCCATCGTCCATCAGCCGCAAGGTCCCGCTACAGCAGCCAAGACCGATCGCCTTGTCGGCGAAAAGGCTCCGGCCGGCTTTCTGCCGGAACGTTTTGCCGGCTGATCAGCTGAGCGAAGGCTTGCGCGCCACGACATGGAAATATTCCTCTTCGGCCAGCGTCTCACCACCGAGCGGCCGACCCTCGACCGAAAAGAGCAGCTGCTCGCCGATGAAGCCACTTTCAGAAAGTTGCGAACGCAGTTGGCCTGGCGTCGTGGCATAGACCATGATGCCGAAATCATGGGCGCGATGCAGCAGGATCGCATGCTCGCCATGCCGCTGCTCCAGTGGCGCAAAGCGACGCTCGCGCACCAGCCCCACCGCATGCTTGAGGAGCCGGAAGCTCAGCTTCACCGGATGGTTGGACCAGACGATCGAGGAGCGCGCGCGATTTTCGCCAAAACCATGCCAATTGCGATTGAAGGTCGAAAAGGCGAACGTGCCGCCGGCCTTCAGCACGCGCGAGACTTCACGCAGGACCGATTTCCGACCATCGGCATCGACTGAATCGATACCATTATAGCTGAACACCACCAGATCGAAGGAACCGCTTTCGAAGGCCGAAAGATCGCGCGCATCCATATGTTCGAAACGAAGGCCCGGATAATTGGAGCGTGCGAGCGTGACCATTTCAGGCGTGTAGTCGATACCGACATAATCGCCGGCCTCCTTGGCGATGAGCGCCGCCGTGCGGCCGCCGCCGACGCCAATATCGAGGATGCGGCCACCCTTGGCATTCGCAAGGCCAATGCTCAGCACCGTGCGTTCGCCTTCATTGATGAAGCCGTTACTATTACGATAGTCGCGCCGGGAGAGCGGATTGCTCCATGTCCGGCGATTGATCACTTCCATCTGATGCATCGAAAAACCTGACTTTCCGGGGGCTATGGACTAGGCCCGAGCGTAGGTCAGGTGCCGAAGCCGGTAAACTTACGTAACGTTAATGTTTCGTTAAGGTTAACGCCGGGCGTTGCTTTTGGGTCAGCCGAGCAGGATACGGTTGTGCACCGTGTGCACGCCCTCGACGGTTTTTGCGACCGAAGTCGCCCGCTCGATTTCGCCGACAGTGCCGACGCTGCCGCTCAACACGATCTCATCGCCTTCGGCTGTTACCTCGACATCGGCGGCGTCGATACCGCCGGCGATTGCCAGCGCATTGGCAACGGCGGCCTCCAGCGTCGCGCGATTGGCATATTCCGCCTCCGCTTCCGGTTCACGCCCGTGAAATGTCGGTTCCTTGAAAACCATTGTCCTGTCCTCCGTAATGATGCGGAAGAAACGCCCGGCAATGGACTTGGTTTCGCCTACCAGCGAAGCTGATAGTTCAGATTGATATTTCCCGTCCGTCCCGTCGACAGCGGATCGGATATCGAAGCGGTCAAGCCGAGGTCGGGCAATATATTCTGGCTGACGGCGACAGTGCTGGAGAAATCGCCGTTGAAATCGCTGACGCTGCTGCCGGCCGAAATCGAGGTGCCGGTCCACGGATAGATCAGCTTGACCGCCTGTGAAGCAGATATCGTCGCCTGCCGCGTATCGATAGCGTTGTAGCCGAGACTGACGGCACGCGTCGTCTGCATGTCGAGAGAATCCGACAGGATCCAGCTTCGCGAACGGCTGAGCATCAGCGCGCCGCTGCCGCGCAGAGTATCGACTTGCAGCGTCACATCCTGCTGCGCACGGGTGGCAGGCGTGGCGCTCACCTTTTGCAGCCTGCCCCACAGCATCGCCTGCCCTGAATCCGGCAGCGGCGCTCCGCTTTTGTCGGAGGCAAGCGCCAGATCTGCGCCGGCGCTGGTCTCCCATTCCATCGGCAGGCGAAACCCGACCGTCGCCTTGTAGGACCGGCTGGAGACCTTCACCGGCGACCAGATCAGCAGGTCATCGGCAAATGCCGGCTTCACCAGTGGAAATAGAGCAAAAACAAAGCATGCGATCTTTATTCTGGACATGATTTTCGATCGTTTTGAACTCGCACTCCTGTCACACGCCGATAGGCGCAGAGCGGACGTGGAAGCGCTCGCGTCGAACGCAATGAAGGATGGCGCAAACACGCAATCCCGGCTTGGTCTTCGATTTTTGCTTGGCCCATGGCCAGTGGCATAATTGCCGGTTGCTCGTCAGGCGCCTCGGCACCCAGCGGAATTGCCTTTGCGGCCAGCAACTGGCCGCGGCAATATTCGTCCCCACGAGGACTGTTATCAGGATCACATCACGGCGAAGCTATGTAAACCCCTCTGGAGTTGAAATTTGCTGCACCGCACACTTGCTGCCCCTTCCGATCCCCTGTAGAGCCGGTGGCAAATGTGCAATTTCTTACGAAATCGACCATGATGACGGGCAAAATCGCGCCTCGGCGCCTTAGTATTTTCGGTTCGACTGGCTCGGTCGGCCAAAATACGCTTGATGTCGTCGGTCATCTGGGCGGTCGGCAAAATTTCGAAGTTTCCGTCCTGACCGGCAATGGCAATGTGGAACTGCTGGCCCAGCAGGCAAAATCCGCCGGCGCCCGGCTCGCCGTCATCGCCAATGACCGCCATTACGAATCGCTGAAGAGCGAGCTTTCGGGCAGCGGCATCGCAGTCGCCGCCGGTAAATCCGGGCTGATGGAAGCCGCAGACCGCGAAGCGGATTGGGTGATGGCCGCCATCGTCGGCACGGCCGGCCTTGCACCGACACTGGCTGCAGCGCGACGCGGAGCGGATATCGCGCTTGCCAACAAGGAGTGCCTGGTCGCGGCCGGCGATCTTTTCATCGAGGCGGTGAAAAACGGCGGCGGCAAGCTTCTGCCAGTCGATAGCGAACATAACGCGATCTTCCAGGTGCTGGAGGAGAATCAGCGCCATGCCCTGGAGCGCATCATCCTGACGGCATCGGGCGGCCCCTTCCGCACATCCTCGCGTGAGGAGATGGCCAATGTCACGGTCGAAGCCGCACGCGCCCATCCCAAATGGTCGATGGGCTTGAAGATTTCCATCGACAGCGCCTCGCTCTTCAACAAGGCGCTGGAGATGATCGAGGCGAAGCACCTCTTCGACCTGCGTCCTGAGCAGGTGGAGGTGATCGTCCATCCGCAGTCGATCATCCATTCCATGGTCGGCTATACGGATGGCTCGGTGCTGGCGCAGCTCGGCGCGCCCGATATGCGCACCGCAATCGGCTACGCCCTGTCTCACCCGCGCCGCGCGAACCTGCCGATCGAACGGCTGGATTTCGCCAAACTCGCGCGGCTCGATTTCGAGGCGCCGGACGAAAAACGTTTCCCTGCGCTAAGGCTTGCCCGACTGGCGATGACGCGCGGCGGTGTACAAGGCGCGGTGCTGAACGGCGCCAAGGAAGTCGCGCTCGAAGCCTTCATCGAAGGCCGCCTGCCATTCCTCGCTATGGCTGAAATCACCGAAAGGGTGATGGATGAGCTCGTCGGCTTGCCGGCGGCGACAACGATGGACGATGTCTTTGCCGCAGACAAGGAAGCCCGGCAGCGGGCTGCCGGGCTGATCCAATAAAGAAATTTTCCTGAAAAATCAGGCGCCGTGACGTCAAGCGACGTGACGGGCGAGCGCGCAGCGCGACCAGAGCGAATGCAGCGCGCCGACCAGATGCTCGATATCGGTATCCGAATGCAGTGGCGTCGGCGTGATGCGCAGGCGCTCGGTCTTCTTCGGCACCGTCGGATAGTTGATCGGCTGCACATAGACGCCGAAATTATCGAGCAGCAGATCTGAGATCCACTTACACTTGGCGGCATCGCCAACCATGACCGGCACGATATGGCTCGGGTTCGGCATATGCGGAATGCCCTGCTGGTCAAGCAGCGTGCGCAACTTTCGCACACGGTCCTGATGGCGAGCCCGCTCGAAGGGGCTTGCCTTCAGATGCCGTATCGACGCGACCGAGCCGGCAGCGAGCGCAGGCGGCAGCGACGTCGTGAAGATGAAGCCCGACGCAAATGAGCGGATGAAATCGCAGAGAGCAGCGGAAGCGGCGATATAACCGCCCATGACGCCAAAAGCCTTGGCAAGCGTGCCTTCGATGACGGTGATGCGGTCCATCAGGCCTTCGCGCTCGGCAATGCCGCCGCCGCGCGGACCATACATGCCGACGGCATGCACTTCGTCGAGATAGGTCATCGCGCCATACTTGTCAGCGAGATCGCAGATTTCCTTGATCGGTGCGATATCACCATCCATCGAATAGACGGATTCGAAGGCGATAAGCTTCGGCGCCTTGGGATCGGCAGCAGCGAGCTTGGCCTCGAGATCGGCGACGTCATTGTGCTTCCAGATGACCTTCTCGCACTTGGCGTAGCGGATGCCCTCGATCATCGAGGCATGGTTGAAAGCATCGGAGAAGATGATGAGGCCGGGGATCTTGGCGCCGAGTGTGCCGAGTGCTGCCCAGTTCGAAACATAGCCGGATGTGAAGGTCAGCGCGGCTTCCTTGCCATGCAGATCGGCGAGCTCCTGCTCGAGCAGAACATGGTAGTGGTTGGTACCAGAGATATTCCGGGTGCCTCCCGCACCCGCGCCACAGTGATCGATGGCTTCCTTCATCGCCTCGATCACCTTGGGGTGCTGGCCCATGCCGAGATAGTCGTTGGAGCACCAGACGGTTACTTCCTGTTCGCCATTCGCCGTGTGGCGGGTCGCACGCGGAAAGTTACCGCGATGGCGCTCCAGATCGGCAAAAACGCGGTAACGGCCCTCAGTGTGAAGCCCGTCCAGCTCGCTTTTGAAAAACGCTTCGAAATCCATCATATGCTCCAGTTCGTACGGCTGTTTCTTGCTGAGACGGCAACCGAACGTCAACCCTTTCGTCCCTGATTTAACATCAACTGCGGCAAAAGGCGCAGACTTTTGAATGATTCCAGGTAAAAAATACGCCAGTCGCGATCAGGGAAATTGATCGACGTCAATTCCGGCGACAAATTCGCTTTTAATCGTGGAAAGAAACTCTCGCCTTACGAAAAAAAGCTTGTTGATGGTGGACAAGCCCTTCTTGCGACATAGTTTCCGGGCTAGCCTAAGAAAAAATAGGTTAGGGACGACATCCGCCCGCTGGGGCGCCAAAAACCTCGGAGAAAAGAGATGAAAAAAGTCCTCGTACTCGCATTGATCGGCCTTTCGATCGCAAGCTGCACACCCACCCAACAGGGTGCCGGTATCGGCGCTGCGTCTGGTGCCGTTATCGGCGGCGTAGTCACCGGCGACGTGCGCGGCGCGGCAGTTGGCGCAGCGATTGGCGGCGTTTCGGGTGCGCTTATCGGTAGGGTCGCAGAGCAGCCTGGCCAATGCTACTACCGCGACCGGTATGGTCGCCGCTACATCGATGATTGCCGCTGAGATCAGCAATCAGAATGGGGAAAATGGAAATCCCGGACCCTCGTCCGGGATTTTTTTGTACTAAATTAGTGCGCCTGCAGTTTAAATTGGTACACGTGGCGCGATTTTGCCGCTAAGCTTGTTATCGGCTGGGCAACGCAGAGCTTCATTTTAATGTAACCCAAAAGCGGCGGATGCGGATTAGAGGGACGGGCCTGAGAACTGGTATTGCGTATCGAGCAGGCGCCATGGTGGTGGTCGCAGCGGCGGCTGCATTTTCACCAGTCCTCGTGGGCAATGCCTACGCATTCAAGCTTTTTGGCATCACCATATTCGGCAAGGACGAGGACGAGAACCTGCAGGTGCCCGATCCTGTGCGCTATGACGTCGACCTCGAAGCCGGGACAGCCGATAGCGACCTCAAGGAGGCGCTGGAGAACAGCTCCCGCCTCGTCGGCGACAAGAACCGCGCGGTTTCAGGCGATCTGGGCGTCGTCGTGAAAGCCCGCGACGACCGCGACAGGCTGATCGCCACACTTTACGAAAAGGCACGCTACGGCGGCGTGGTGACGATTACCATCGACGGCCGCAACATAGACGATCTGCCGCCGAACCCGACTTTCGATCGCTCGAAGCCCATTCCGGTCAAGGTGGATATAGCGCCTGGCCCGGTCTTCACTGTCAATGAAGTGCAGTTCGGCGGCGATGCTGCACACCGCAACCCTGCCGATTACGATCTCGCTCCAGGCGAACGGGCCGGCTCGCTCGCCATCATCAAGGCCGGTGATACGATCGTCGACCAGTTGAAGAGCGAGGGCAGGCCCTTTGCCAAACTGACCGAACGCCGTGTGGTCGCCGACCACAGCAAGAACACCGTCGATGTCGTTCTCGCTGCCGAAGGTGGTCCGGTTGCTCCGATCGGCGACGTCGGCGTGACTGGGGAGGAAAGGGTCAAGCCGGAATTCATCCAGCGCTACTCCCGCCTGCAGAAGGGCGAAGCCTATTCGCCGGAGGCGCTGAGGAAGGCAGGTGAGCGCCTGCGCGCGCTTGGCGTGTTCTCCAGTGTGACGATCCACGAAGGCGACGCGCTGGCCTCCGATGGTACCTTGCCCATGACGATCGAGGTTTCCGAAGGCAAACGGCGCTATCTCGGCGTCGGCGCACAATATTCGACGATCGACGGCTTCGGCGTCAACGGCTACTGGGGTCATCGCAATCTGTTCGGCGGAGCAGAATCGCTGCGTATCGAAGGCGCCGTCTCGCGCCTCGGCGAAGCGTCCGACGTCGGCGATCTCGATTATTCCGCCGGTATCCTCTTCACGAAGCCGGGCTTCATCCATCCATCCGCTACGCTGAAGGCCGGCATCGTCGCCAAGACGGAAAATCCGGATGCTTATAATGCGAAGCTTGTTACCGCCTCGCTCGGCCTCTCCTATGAATTGACGGATCAGGACACCATCTCCGCAGCCGGCGAGGTGAGCTTCGAGAATGATGACGACGCCTTCGGCAACAACAATTATCTGACCTTTACGCTGCCGATCACCTATGATCGCGACGCCCGCGACGACAAATTCAATCCGACCGGGGGTTACCACGCCACGCTTTCGGCAAAGCCGGGCTATGAGTTCATGAACGGCACGGTCTACTCGGCCTTCGAAGGCTCAATTTCCGGCTATCTCGGCCTTGGCGCCGAAGACGGCATCGTCCTCGCCGGCAAGGTCGCGGCCGGCACGCTGATCGGCGGCGATGGCGTTCAGGATATTCCCGCCACCCAGCGCTTCTTTGCCGGCGGCGGCGGTTCTGTGCGTGGCTACGGCTATCAGGAAATCTCGCCCTATAATGAAAACGGTGATGCGACCGGCGGCCGCTCCTATGTGACCAGCTCCTTCGAGGCGCGCATCAAGATCACCGATACGATCGGCGTCGTGCCCTTCATCGATATCGGCACGGTTTCGGACAGCATTACGCCTGATTTCTCCGATATCAGGGCCGGCGCGGGCGCCGGTATCCGCTATGCAACGCCTTTTGGCCCTCTGCGGCTTGATTTCGCCGTACCGCTGAACAAGTACGATGGTGGGACGGATTATGGAATTTATGCCGGCATAGGCCAGTCATTCTAGGCCAGTTACAAGGAATGCCGATTTCGCAGTGTTTTCCGACCTGTGGGCTGTCATGAAAACGGGATAATGTCCTCTCCTATGCAAATGTTGGCGAAAATCATGAACTGGATGATGCGGCTCATCGGCTACGGCCTTGGCGCAGCGATCATCCTTGCCGTGATTGCGCTGGCGATCTTCGGCTTCACCTCCTTCGGCGCTCGCATCATCACCGAAAACGTCGCTTCCGCCCTTTCCAATCGCGATATGACGATATCGGTGCGCGAACCGGAAGGCTTGCTGACCGGCGGGCTGCGCGCAGCCGAGATCACGCTGTCGGATACGCGCGGCACGTTCGCGGAAATCCGCGGCATCGCCATCGACTGGAATCCTCTGGCGCTGTTGACCGGCACCTTCCACGCCAAGCAGGTCTCGGTCGCGTCCATCGACGTGCGCCGCAGGCCGGTACGGACCCTGCCCTCCAGGTTGGCGACACCGGAGGAGCAGAGTTCGGGTGGCTTCCGTCTTCCGTTGAAGATCGATATCGAACATCTCGCCCTGCCCGACATTTCTCTGGCAGAGCCGCTAACGGGTCGCGCCTTCTCGCTTGCCGCTGCAGGCAGCCTGAAAGCCGACAGCGACGGCGGAGAAGCGATGATCAACGTCAACCGCCATCAGGTTCCCGACGCGAAACTTTCCGCCGACGTCGCCTTTACCCCGGCAAACAGCCGGCTACGGCTGAATGCCCAGCTTTCCGAACCGCAGGGTGGCCTGCTTGCCGGCTTCCTCGGCCTACCCGGCAGCCCCGCTGTCAATATCGCACTCAACGGCGAAGGCCCGATTTCTGACTGGAACGGCAAGCTGCAGGCCGCGCTAGACGGCCAGCAACGTGCCTCGCTGGAAGGCAAGCACGCGATTACGCCGGACGGCCTGCATCATCTGGATCTCAAGGGCGGCGGTGATGTGAGTTCGCTGCTTCCCATGGCGTTCCGGCCGCTCTTTGCAGGCCAGACGAATATCGATGTATCCGCGACCTTCGACGATCACGGCAAGATCGATATCCAGACCGGCAATCTCGCGACCGGCAGCGTCGTCATCGCCGCCTCCGGCACGCTGGATCCTGCCGGCAACAACAGCCTGAACGCCAATGTGCTCGGCACCTCGGGTCCGGTCGACTTCCGCTGGCCGCTCGCCGATGGCGAAGCACGCTCCATGATTTCGGGCCTTAATCTGGCGATGACGGGGCAGGCCCAGGCCGTTCGCATCAACGTCAGCGGATCGCTGGATTCCGTCACGATGCCACAGGCCGATATCCGCAATGTCAAGCTGACGGCCAAGAGCGATGCCTTCAATCTCGCCAATGGTGCCGGCGATATCCAGCTACGCCTCGTTGCGGGTGACGCCACCTTCACCGAGCCCAACCTTAACCGCGCCGTTCGGGGTCCAATCACACTTGTCGCGCCGCTTCAGATTTCGCGCAACGGCATCGGCTTCAACGGCACGACCGTTGAAAGCGCCAATATCGGCGCCGATCTCAACGGCTCTTATCGCCTGGCCGACAATACGCTGACCGGCAATGCTAAATTTACTGTCCAGCCCGCCGCCTTGCCGCCGGGCGTCGCCGAAAAGTTCGATGCACCGATCAATCTCGAAACCCAGATTGCAGGCACGATCCCCTCCAAGGTGACGCTGTCGAACATTACGGTCAAATCGCCGACCATCGAGGCGGGCGGCAATGTCGCCCTCGAAGACGACGTACTGACGGCAGATCTCGCCGGCAAGCTTCCCGATATCGGCAGGCTGCTGTCAGGCACGAGTGGGGAAGCGGACTACAGCGTCAAGGCAAGCGGCACGCTTCCAGCACTTGCGCTCACCGCCAATGTGAAAGCCACCAGCCTGCAGATGGCCGATCGCAAGGTCGACGATCTCAACATCGATCTGACAGGCTCGGCCGATCCTGCCGCTCCGCAGGGCCGCATCGCCGCGACCGGCACGATAGATGGTCAGCCAATCGGCATCAATGGCGACGTCAAATCCGAAAACGGAACGATTTCCATCCCCGCGCTGACAGCCGATGTCGGCAGCAATCGTCTGGCGGGTAACCTCACGCTTTCGTCAGGCATGACGCCCACGGGTGCGCTGACCTTCGACTTCCCTGATATAAGCCTGCTTGCCGCTCTCGGCGGCCAGAAGGCGGGCGGCGACCTCAAAGGCTCCGTCGATATCACCGGCAATGACGGCAAGATCGCGCTCAAGGTCGTCGCCAACGGCAGCGGTATTCACCGTGATACGCTGACGATCACCAAACCGACGATCGACGTGACCGTCAGCGACATCAAGGCTTTTGCAGCCAATGGCACCATACGGGCTGACGAGTTCGGCGTCGGGACCAACAAGCTCACCGGCATTGCGCTCGATTTCGTCCAGCAGCAGACCCGCACCGACTTCAACCTCGATGCGGGATACGACGGCAATCCCCTGCAGGCGGCCGGCAATGTGCAATCCGCAGGCGGCATGATTGATCTCAGCCTCGACCGCTTCGTCGCGCGCCCACGCGATATTCCAGTCGAACTGGCGTTGCCCGCGCAGATCAACGTCACCAAGGGAGTTGCCAGCCTGAACGGACTGACGGTCAAAACCGGCAGCGGCTCGGTATCCGTCACCGGTTCTGCTGGTGAGACATTGAAGATCGATGCCGTCATCACCGACTTGCCGGCAAGCCTTGCCAACAGTTTCGTGCCTAATCTTTCCGCCGACGGCACCATTTCCGGAACGGTCGGCGTGACCGGAACACCGGCCGTACCCACCGTCAACTTCAAGCTCGACTGGAAGGATGCGGCCACTAGCCATACCAAGGGCGCCGGCATCGCACCTCTCGGCATCGCGACATCAGGCACTTTCGCAGACAACAAGCTGAACTTCGATGGCAATATCACGGGTGCCGATGGTCTTTCCCTGAAAGCTGCGGGTGATGTCGGTCTGGCGGCGCCGAATGCCCCGACACTCAATGTGAAAGCCGATATCGTCAGCCTGCCGGCAAAGATCGCCAATGGCTTCGTCCCCGATCTTGCGGCCGAGGGCACGGTTTCAGGAACGATCGCCGCGTCGGGCACGCCGGCTGCACCATCAGCCGATTTCAAGCTGAACTGGAAAAATGCCGCGACGAGCCAGACAAAGAGTGCCAAGCTTATCGGTCTGTCCCTTAATGCATCCGGCAGGTTTGCGGATAACAAGCTCGATTTCGATACGGCGCTCACCGGCAAGGGCGGGCTATCGCTGAAAGCGCTCGGCAACGTCGCGATTTCAGGCGCCACAATCGGCAACATCAAGGTGAATGCCGATCTGGCGAACGTGCCTGCTGGCATTGCCAACGGCTTCGTGAAAGATCTCGACGCCGACGGAGCGATATCGGGCACCGTCTCCGCAACCGGCACGCCGGCAGCACCAGCTGCAGATTTCAAGCTAACCTGGCAGGACGCCACGACGCGGCACACTAAGACCGCGGGTTTGACCGGGCTGGACCTCACAGCAAACGGCCATTTTGCTGAACAGAAACTCGATTTCGATGCGAACCTCGCCGGACCGAAGGCCCTCTCGCTGAAAGCGACGGGCAATGTGGAGCTCTCTGGAGCGGATGTCCGCAATATCGAGGTCGATGCCGAGCTCGCCAATCTTCCTGCGGGCCTTGCCAACGGCTTCGTTCCCGATCTCGGCGCCGAGGGCAAGATTTCCGGCAAGGCATCCGCCTCCGGCTCGCTGCCCACACCATCAGTCACCTTCGATCTTGCCTGGGCGAATGCCGCAACACGCCAGACGAAGAGCAACGGGCTCACCGGCCTCTCCGTCAAGGCCACCGGCAAATATGAAAATAACAGGGTCGATTTCGATGCTAATCTCGGCAGTGACAACGGCGCACTTCTGAAGGCAAATGGCGGCGTGACGATAGACGGCACGACAATTCGCGATCTCGCAGTCAATGCCGACATTGCGGGCCTGCCGGCAAATATTGCCAACGGCTTCGTGCCCGGTCTCGGCGCCGAAGGCACGATCTCAGGCACCGCCGTCACCTCAGGCACACCGACGGAGCCGGTGGTCGATTTCAGGCTCGACTGGATGAACGCGGCAACGCGCCATACTAAGACCGCCGGCCTCTCGGGCCTGGCAATCGCTGCTTCCGGCAAATATGTCAGTGACCGACTGGATTTCGATGCCAATCTGAATGGCAAGGGCGGCGTCTCGCTAAAGGCCACCGGCAATCTTGCGCTCACCGGCACCACGATCCAGGGCATCGATGCAAAAGCCGATATAACCAACCTGCCAGCGGCCGTCGCCAACGGTTTCGTTCCGGACCTTGGAGCCGAGGGCACCATCACGGCATCGGCGACTGCCTCAGGTTCGCTCACCGCACCCTCCGCCGATTTCAAGATCGACTGGAAAAACGCGGGAACGAAACACACCAAGACCGCCGGCCTCTCTGGCCTGACACTCGCCGCTTCGGGCAAACTCGGCAAAGACCGGCTGGATTTTGACGCCGATCTCAACGGCAACGGCGGCGTCTCGCTGAAGGCGGTGGGCAATCTGGAAATATCGGGCACGACCATCAAAGGCGTCGACGTCAAGGCCGATGTCGCCAACCTGCCGGCGGCCGTCGCCAATGGCTTTGTCCCGAATCTGGGTGCGGCAGGCGCCATCTCGGCAACCGCCACTGCCTCGGGATCGCTTCCCCTTCCCTCGGTCGATTTCAAGGTCGACTGGAAGAATGCAGAAACGAGCCATACGAGGGGCGCCGGCCTCGCCCCGCTCACTATCGGCGCAAGCGGCAAGCTGGCCGACAACCGCCTGACGCTCGACACCAGTCTCGCCGGAGACGGCGGACTTTCGCTGAAGGGTGGCGGCAACCTCGCGATGACAGGCAACCGTGCCATGTCGATGCGTTTCAACGGCAGCGTTCCTTTCGCCGTTCTCGGCGCACAGCTCGCCCAGCAGGGTCTCGTTGCCGAAGGCGTCGCCAATGTGAATCTGGAAGTGAGCGGCACAACAGCTGTGCCTGTCATCAACGGGACGGTCACGACGGATGGCGCAAAGCTGATCGACGTGCGCCGCAATCTCGCCCTCGAAGGCCTCGGCGCGACCATTACCTTCAACGGCCAGCAGGCCGTCATTTCCCGCTTGAACGGCAGACTGGCAAGCGGCGGCTCGATCTCGGCGAGCGGTTCGGTTGGCATCAGCGGCAGTTTCCCCGCCGATCTTTCCATCCGTCTGGATCATGCGGTCTATGTCGACGGCACGCTGGTTGTCGCGACAGTGGACGGCACACTCGGCCTCAGGGGGCCGCTGCTTTCCAATCCCACGCTGAACGGCAAGCTTGACATCGAGAAGGCCTCGATCACCGTGCCGGAGAGGCTGCCGACATCGCTGCGTGAGATCGATATCCGCCATATCCATGCGCCACCTGCCGTGCTCGCCCAACTCAAGAACAATGGGCAGCAGCAGCCGCGGGAGAAATCTTCGACCATCATGCTGGATATCCAGCTCGATGCACCCTCTCAGATCTTCGTGCGCGGCCGTGGCATCGATGCCGAAGTCGGCGGTAACATTACGATCCGCGGCTCGGCTGCCGCGCCCGAAGTCGCAGGCGCCTTCACGATGCGCCGCGGCCGTCTGACGATCCTCAACCGCCGTCTCGATTTCTCCGATCGTAGCCGCATCACCTTTGCCGGCGACCTGACGCCTGCCCTCGATATGGAGGCGACTTCCACAACGGGCACGACGACGCTCACGGTGGATGTAGCAGGCCTCGCGACCGATCCTGCCATCACTTTTTCGTCCTCTCCCGCACTGCCACAGGACGAGGTGCTGGCCCAGCTCATCTTCGGCCAGTCCATGTCGCGCCTGTCGCCGGTACAGATCGCCCAGCTGGCCGACGCCGTCAGCCAGCTGGCCGGCAATCGCTCAACCTCACTCTTCGAAGGCTTACGCAACCAGCTTGGTGTCGATGACCTCGACATCAGCACGGATGAGAAGGGCCAGACGAGCGTCAGCGTTGGCCGCTATCTCAACGAACGGACCTATTTCGAACTGCAGCAGGGCGGGAAAGCCGGCGCCAAGGCAATCATCAATCTCGATGTCGGCCGCGGCGTGAAGCTACGGGGTGCCGCCGGCGGCAATGGTGCAGGTGAAGCCGGCATCGTCTATGAGCATGAATATTGAGGCTAGCCTAGAAACTCGCCTTGCTGGTCTTCAGGAGAATGTTGGTTTCGGTCGAGTTGATGCCGTCGACGAGGCGTATGCGGCGAAGCGTCTCGTCGAAGGAGACGAGGTCGCGGTCTTCGAGCTCCGCGACGAAATCCCATTTTCCGTTGGTGCTGTGAAGCGCGCGCACCTGCGGCAGGCCACGCAGCTGGGCCGCCACCTTGTCGGCCAGCTTGCCGAGCACCTCGATCATGACGATGGCCCGAACGCCGGCCGAACGTGTCTCGTGACCGGTGCGGATGGTGAAGCTGGCAATCGTGCCGTTTTCGACCAGCCGGTCGATGCGTGCGGCAACTGTCGCCCGCGAAGCCCCTGTCATCGCCGCAAGCGACGAGACGGAGATTCGCGAATTGTGCCGAAGCGCGCTCAAAAGCTCGTTATCGAGATCGTCCACGGTTTCACTTTGTCAAATTAGCTTTATCAATCTGCGCAATCATAATCCATTTCTGACATTTTTCCATCTATTTGCCGCCGCCACTTTATCCCACTATCGGCCAAAACAGGCCTCAGAACGGAGCCCTCGGAATGGAAGTACAATCTCGATCTGTCGCTCTTATCGGTGTTCCCCTTGAAGAGGGTTCTGGTCGTAGAGGCGCGGGCATGGGGCCGACTGCATTGCGCATTGCGGGCATCGACAAGGCGCTGACCGATCTCGGCCACACTGCTGTCGACATGGGTGATCTCAGCATTGTCCCGGCCAGGGATCTGCCCAATCATCCGAAAGCGCATAATCTCCGCATCGTCGGCGCCTATACGCGCGCGCTCGAAGCAGCCACCTATGATGCGGCGAAAGCCGGCCACTTCCCGCTGATCCTTGGCGGAGACCACAGCCTTTCCATGGGTAGCGTCTCAGGCATGGCGCGTTTTGCTGCCGAAAAGGGCCGCCCGCTCTTCGTGCTGTGGCTCGACGCCCATTCGGATTTCAATACGCCCGAGACCTCTCCGTCGGGCAATATTCACGGCATGCCCGTCGCCTTCTTCTGCGGTCTGGCGGATTTTGCAGAGATCCTGCCTAAAGAGCGTTCATTCGTCGATCCGAGGAAGATCTTCCAGGTGGGCATCCGCTCGGTCGATGCCTCGGAGCGAGTAGAAATCCGCAAGCATGGCGTCAATGTCTTCGACATGCGCTCGCTCGACGAACAGGGCGTGGCTGTGATCCTCCGCCAGATCCTGGAAACGGTCGAAAGGGCAAACGGCCTGCTGCATGTCAGCTTTGACGTCGATTTCCTCGATCCCGATTTTGCGCCGGGCGTTGGCACCACGGTTCCTGGTGGCGCGACCTTCCGGGAAGCACATCTGATCATGGAGATGCTGTCCGACAGCGGGCTCGTCTCTTCGCTCGATCTCGTCGAGCTCAATCCTTTCCTTGATGATCGCGGCAAGAGCGCCCGCATCATGGTGGAGATGACGGCAAGCCTCTTCGGTCGCCGCATCTTCGATCGTCCTACGCGCGCCGCATAAGGGAGAACCGGCCATGAACACCTCGTCGAACCTCATCGCCACGGAACAGCGTCTTGGAGCCAATAACTACAAACCGCTGGATGTGGTGCTGACGCGAGGGGAAGGTGTTCATGTCTGGGATACGGATGGCAAGCGCTACCTCGATTGCCTCTCGGCCTATTCCGCCGTCAATCAGGGCCACTGCCATCCGAAGATCCTTGCCGCCATGGTCGAGCAGGCCGGCCGCCTGACGCTCACCTCGCGCGCCTTTCGCAACGACCAGCTCGCCTATCTCTACGAGGAACTGGCGGCGCTGACCGGCTCCCATAAGATCCTGCCGATGAATTCAGGCGCAGAAGCCGTCGAGACCGCCATCAAGGCGGTTCGCAAGTGGGGTTACGAGGTGAAGGGCGTGCCGGAAGGCCAGGCGGAGATCATCGTCTGTGCCAATAATTTTCATGGCCGTACGCTGAGCATCATCAGCTTTTCCACCGATCCTGACGCCCGCACTGGCTTTGGGCCCTATACGCCCGGTTTCCGCGTCATTCCCTTCGGCGATGCCGAAGCCTTTGCGGCAGCGATCAATGCCAATACGGTCGCAGCACTGATCGAGCCGATCCAGGGCGAAGCCGGTGTCATCATTCCGCCTGCCGGCTACTTCACCCGCGTGCGCGAACTCTGCACGGCAAACAACGTCACACTCATCCTCGACGAGATCCAGACCGGCCTCGGCCGCACTGGCAAGCTACTGGCCGAGGAGCATGAGGGCATCGAAGCCGACGTCACGCTGATCGGTAAGGCGCTTTCGGGCGGCTTCTATCCGGTCTCCGCCGTTCTTTCGAATTCGGAAGTCCTGGGCGTGCTCAAGCCTGGCCAGCACGGCTCGACCTTCGGCGGCAATCCGCTTGCCTGTGCGGTCGCCCGCGCGGCCCTGAAGGTGCTGACCGAAGAAGGAATGATCGAGAATGCCGAAACGATGGGCGACTATTTCCTCGACGGTCTGCGCTCCATCCGCTCCAACATCGTCAAGGACGTGCGCGGCCGTGGCCTGATGCTGGCTGTCGAATTGGAGCCAGAGGCCGGTGGCGCCCGGCAATATTGCTATGCACTGAAGGATCGCGGTCTCCTCGCCAAGGACACGCACGACCACACGATTCGCTTCGCGCCGCCGCTGGTCATCACCAGGGAACAGGTCGATTGGGCGATCTCGCAAATTGAAAGAACAATAACCTAAAGTAAAGTTGGCGATTATCGTTGCAACCGGTACTAATTACTTTCAGGTAAAACCGGATTTTATCTGCCAAAATCCATGGGAAAACTATCAAAAACCGATCCTAAATGGATTTGGTTACTCATTTTTAATCAATAAAATTATATTTAATTGATGCGATTAGAGCTTGGTCCCGCATCTTAGGAGCCAACGAGCGGGATTCACGAATGAATTGAGCCGATCCGCCGCGTTTGCGAGGCAGGAGGGACTTTCAAGTATTGTCGGATATACTGCAGTCTTACTGCGGTTCCGTCATACCCGAAATCCGAACCATTCTCTGAGAATCGGCTGGTTGCCATCACACATCGGGGGATTGGAATGTCATTGTTTTCGCTGGGTGCGACGCCGGATTCACGTGCAATCGTCACAGCTCTCATGAAATCGCAGGCGACGATTGAATTCGACCTGCAAGGAAAGATCCTGAACGCAAACGAGAATTTCTGCCGTGCGCTGGGCTACAAGATCGGCGACATTGTCGGCAAGCATCACAGCATCTTCTGCGAGCCGGATTATGTCGCCTCCCCGGCCTACCGGGAGTTCTGGCAGAAGCTTGGCAGGGGCGAATTCGACGCCGGTGAATACAAGCGCATCGGCAAGGACGGACGCGAGGTCTGGATCCAGGCTAGCTATAACCCGCTGATGTCGGGCGGCAAACCCTACAAGATCGTCAAACTGGCAAGCGACGTGACCGCCGCCAAGCTGAAAGCCGCCGATGCCGAAGGCAAGATCGCTGCCCTCTCGCGGGCTCAGGCCGTCATCGAATTTACGCCGGACGGCGAGATCCTGCAGGCGAACGACAATTTCCTCGCGGTCATGGGCTACCGGCAGGAGGAGATCCGCGGCAAGCACCACAGCATATTCTGCGAGCCGGCCTATGTGCGCTCCGAAGCCTATGCGCAATTCTGGAAGAAGCTTGCCGCCGGCCAGTTCGTCGCCGAGGAATTCATGCGCATCGGCAAGGGCGGCAAAGTCGTCTGGATCCAGGCATCCTATAACCCTATCTTTGACATGAGCGGCCGGATCTTCAAGGTCGTCAAATTCGCGACCGACGTCACTGAACGCGTCCGTGCTGTCGATGATCTGGCAACCGGCTTGACCGCGCTCGCCGAGGGCGATCTGACGAAGCGGGTCGAAAATCCTTTCCCGCCCGCGCTGGAGAAGGTCCGCACCGACTTCAATGCCGCGATCGACAGGCTCGGCAGCGCCATGCGCACGGTTCTCCACAATGCCGAGGCGATCGCCAGCGGTGCGCGCGAAACGAAGGAAGCAGCCGACGTGCTGTCCAAACGCACCGAACAGCAGGCCGCAACCGTCGAGGAAACCGCCGCCGCACTCGATGAAATCACCCAGACCGTTGCCGACAGCGCCGGTCGCGCCGCCGAAGCAGGCGGGCTTGTCGCGGAAACGAAGCGCGGCGCGGAACATTCCGGCAGTATCGTCCGTAAGGCGGTCGACGCCATGGGTCAGATCGAGAAATCCTCGCGTGAGATCAGCAATATCATCGGCGTCATCGACGAGATCGCCTTCCAGACCAACCTGCTGGCGCTGAACGCGGGCGTCGAGGCAGCCCGCGCCGGCGAGGCGGGCAAGGGTTTTGCAGTCGTCGCCCAGGAGGTGCGCGAACTCGCACAGCGCTCGGCCAGCGCCGCCAAGGAGATCAAGGCGCTCATTACTGCTTCCTCGGAGCACGTGAAAAGCGGCGTCGACCTTGTCGGCCAGACCGGCCAGGCACTGGAACGGATCGTCAGCCAGGTCGGCAATATCGACGTCAACGTCACGGCGATCGTCGAGTCCTCGCGCGAACAATCGACCGGGCTTGTGGAAATCAACAAGGCCGTCAATATCATGGATCAGGGCACGCAGCAGAATGCCGCCATGGTGGAGGAGACGACAGCGGCAAGCGCCCGACTTTCGTCCGAGACTGAAAACCTTCGCAATCTCGTCTCACAGTTTAGATTTGGGCAACACTCTTACGCTAATGTTGTCGATAACCGTAACGATGCTTCGCCAAGTGCAAAGCCATCGCGTGGTGTGAAGGCAAAGCTCGTCCGCGCCAATGGTGGCGCATCCGCTTCTGCCCTGGCTTATGACAGTTGGGAAGAATTCTAATGGCCACGATCAACTCTACTAGCTTCAGCGGCGACACGCTCGAAATCATTGCCTTCCGCCTGCACGATCAGGAATTCTGCGTGAAGACCACGACCATCCGCGAAATCCGCGGCTGGGCGCCGTCAACGCCGATCCCCCACTCTCCGGCAGATGTCATCGGTGTCATGAACCTGCGCGGTTCGGTAATCCCGATTATCGACCTCGCCTACAAACTCGGCATGAAGGGCACCGTCGCCAACGAGCGTAGCGCCATCGTCGTCGCCGAAGTGCACAGTATGGTCATCGGCATGCTGGTCGACCGCGTTTCCGACATCCTGACAATCTCTTCCAGTCAGGTACAGCCGGTTCCGGAAGTGACCGCTTCCTTCGACCGCGCTTTCTGCGAAGGCATCATCGCTTCCGAAAACGGCATGATCTGCTTCCTGAACCTCGCAAAGATGTTCAAGGAGAACGAGACGGACGAGTTGGCCGCCTGATCGCCGCATAGAATGGCATAATGAAGAACCGCCCTCACAGGGCGGTTTTTTATTGTTCGGGCTTCCTGTACATGCCTGCGGTATAATTTTTCATCCATAAATACATATTTATTAGCACAAACTTCTATACCTAATATTTACCGTCTCCTAATTATCATTGGTTGTGAAGCATCAACCGTACACGATTTCTGATAGGCGAGAAATTAGAGCCGTTGCCCGGCTATCTTTTTTCGCGCCGCAAGCCTGTGCCTGTTTGGTCTTCGGTTTCAAGGGGCTGGGCGCAACCCATGCGCTCCCATTAGGAGGGGACGGGAATGTTTGGTTTAGCATCCGATTCGAAATACATTCTTGAGGCCATTTCCAAATCGCAGGCAATCATCGAATTCGACCTGACCGGAAATGTACTGACCGCGAATGAGAATTTCTGCAGGGCACTCGGTTACAGTCTGAACGAAATTGCCGGCAAGCATCACGGCATGTTTTGCGATCCAGCCTATACGGCAACCTCGGCTTATCGCGACTTCTGGGCCCGCCTGGGTCGTGGCGAATACGATGCCGGTGCCTATAAGCGCCTTGCGAAGGGCGGCCGCGAAATCTGGATCCAGGCGACCTACAACGCCGTCTTCAAGCATGGCAAGCCTTTCAAGGTGGTGAAATTTGCCTCCGACATTACCGAGGCAAAGAGGCGCGCCGTCGAGGATGCCGGTAAACTCGATGCCATCTCGCGCTCGCAGGCGGTGATCGAGTTCACCCCCACTGGCGAAATCCTCACGGCCAATCAGAACTTCTGCAATGGCCTCGGTTACTCGTTATCCGAGATCGTTGGCAAGCATCACAGCATGTTCTGCGATCCAGCCTATGCCCGCAGCGACGAATACAAGCAATTCTGGCCGCGGCTGGCAAAGGGTGAATTCATCGCCAACGAATTCGTCCGCTACGGCAAGGGCGGCAGGGAGATATGGATCCAGGCCGCCTACAATCCGATCGCAGATGCGGATGGCCGGATCTACAAGGTCGTGAAATTCGCAACCGACGTGACACAGCGCATGAGCGCGATTTCCCTTCTTGGCACTGCGCTGCGCCAGCTTTCCGAAGGCGATCTGACACGGACCCTGGACTCGGCATTCGTGCCTTCGATGGAGCAATTGCGCCACGACTTCAACACGACGATCGACAGGCTCTCCGAGACGCTGAAGACGATTGGCGAGAACACCACTGCGATCGCCGATAGTTCTCGCGAGATCGGTTCTTCTGCCGACTCCTTTTCCAAACGCACGGAACAGCAGGCCGCTTCCATCGAGGAAACCGCAGCAGCGCTCGAGGAGATCACAACCACAGTCAACGATTCCAGCCAACGCGCCGGCGAGGCCGGTCGCCTTGTCGCCCAGACGAAGCACAGCGCGGAGCAATCCGGCACCGTCGTACGCAAGGCAGTCTCGGCCATGGATCAGATCGAGCAGTCCTCCCGCGAGATTACCAACATCATCGGCGTGATCGATGACATCGCCTTCCAGACCAACCTCCTGGCGCTGAACGCGGGTGTCGAAGCCGCCCGTGCCGGTGAAGCCGGCAAGGGTTTTGCCGTTGTCGCCCAGGAGGTCCGTGAACTCGCGCAGCGATCGGCAAGCGCTGCAAAAGAGATCAAGGCGCTGATCAATACATCGAGCGAACTGGTGAAAAACGGCGTCGAGCTGGTGGGCCAGACTGGTAAAGCGCTGGAAGAAATCGTCGTTCAGGTCGCCAACATCAATTCAAACGTCGCAGCCATCGTCGAAGGCTCGAAGGAACAGGCAACTGGTCTCAAGGAGATCAATCAGGCCGTCAACACCATGGATCAGTCGACGCAGCAAAACGCTGCCATGGTAGAGGAAAGCACGGCGGCCAGTCATAACCTCGCTGTGGAAGCCGATGCACTTCGCACCCTGCTCACACAATTCAAGCTCCCCGGCGGAAATATCGCGGCCAGGCAACATGCAAAACCGGCCAGTTCCCCGACGTTGCATCTTGTTTCCCGTGTCGCCAGGGCTCACGGTGCAGCAGCACCGGCTGCCGAAAGCTGGGAAGAATTCTAGACCAGGCTTGTTCAACCGTCTCTTGCCATCTGGGAAGGGCAGCGTGAGCTTTTCATAGCGCCGCCCATTGGCCTCGGTATGAACGCTTCGGCGGATGGCCCGGTGGCGACGCCAGTCTCGTCAGCCCTGCAGATGGTTCTTGCGGTGAATTGATCCTTCAAGAATCGGGCGGGGAAGCATGCCTCCCGCCCGATATCATCCGACTGCAGTTCTCCCGCGCTCCCGCAAGGAGATCTTTTTAACCGAACAATGCCAATGTTGCCTTCAACGTCACCCAGACGCCCCAGAGCAAGGGAATGCCGACCACCGCCCAGGCAAGCGCCGCCTTGGCGTCGAGACCACCCGTGCCGATGCCGAATGAGCCGATGGGACCAGCATTGGCCGCAGCGCTCTTCGCCTGAAGCGCGGCGACTTCCCCATCCGACATGAACCATTTGTCGGAGAGCGGCCGGACGAAGGCATTGGCAATCAAACCGAGCGCCAGCATGCAGGCAAGGATATACATCGTCCCTGTATATAGCGCCGGTCCGGGCGCCACGCCGGCAGCGATCTGCGCTTCGCGGATATAGTTGACGACGACAGGGCCGACGATGCCGGCTGTTGCCCATGCCGTCAGCAGACGGCCGTGGATGGCCCCGACGAACTGCGTGCCGAAAATATCTGCAAGATAAGCCGGGATGGTGGCGAAGCCGCCGCCATACATTGACAGGATGATGCCGAAGGCAAGCACGAAGAGGGCCTTGTTGCCCATATCCGCCAGTGTCGGAGCGGCAGCATAGAGCAGGATGCCCAGGATGAAGAACGTATAATAGGTGTTCTTGCGGCCGATCTTGTCTGACAGAGAGGCCCAGAAGAATCGGCCGCCTATGTTGAAGAGGGACAGCAGACCGGCAAAGCCGGCAGCAATGGTCGCAATCGACGCCTTCTGGCCGGCATCGAGCTGTGCAAAGCCGACATCCGGCAGGCCGATAAGCGAACCAGCGAAGATTTCCTGCAGCATCGGCGAAGCCATGCCGATAACGCCGATACCGGCTGACACGTTGAGGCAAAGCACCGCCCAGATGAGCCAGAACTGCTTCGTCTTGTGTGCATTGCGCAGATGCACGTGTTTGGTGGTGATCATCGTGCTTTTGGCGGCAGGCGGCGTCCAGCCTTCCGGGCGCCAGCCGGCCGGCGGGATGCGGTAGCCGAAGGCGCCGCCGATCATGAAGACGAAATAGATGGCCGCCATGACGATGAAGGTCTGCCAGACGCCGACGGACGTATCCGTCTTGAAGCTGTTCATCAGGAGGTTGGCCAGCGGGGCACCGATCATTGCACCGCCACCGAAGCCCATGATCGCCATGCCGGTCGCCATGCCACGCCGATCCGGGAACCATTTGATGAGCGTCGACACCGGCGAGATGTAACCGAGACCGAGACCGATTCCGCCGATCACGCCCGCACCGACCCACATGATCCAGAGCTGATGAGAAAAGACACCGAAAGCGGCGATGACGATGCCGCCGCACCAGCAGCACGCCGAAACGACACCGGCCTTGCGCGGGCCCACCCGCTCCAGCCAGCCACCCCAGATCGCAGCGGACGATCCGAGCAGCACGAAGAACAGCGTATAGATCCAGCCGAGATCGGCAACACGCCAGTCGCAGCTGGTGGTGAACAGTGCCGAAACAAGCGTCAGGTCCGGGCAGGCGGTCGATGCCGTGATGCCGAGGGATTTCGAGAGTGGCAGCCAGAACACGCTGAAGCCATAGGCCATGCCGATGCAAAGATGGATGGCAAGTGCGGCCGGCGGCACGAGCCACCGATTGAAACCGGGCCTTGCGATAATCCTTTCGCGATCCAGCAGGCCCGTGCCCGCCAGGATGCCGCCTGAACTTGTATCCGCTGCAGTCATGAACAACTCCTCCTTGATTCAGACTTTGCTGTCATGGGCGCATGCGCAGGCGAGTTGACCCCGCCTCCCCTCTTTCATACGCCGATGTTGGTTTATCGAAGCGGCTGTTCTGCCGGTTCCGGTTTGCGGATCAGGGGCATGGCCTGCAGCACGAGTGCGTCGAGGCCGTTATCTTCCTTTTCCAGAATTTCAAACAATTGCCGCCGCATGCGCGGCTCCCAAAATTTGTTGATATGCGTGGCGACCCCCTGCGCAGCCTCGCTTTCAGGCTGGGTCTTGAAGAAGGTTGCGATCTGGTTTGCCATGTAGACGAGCTTGGTCTTGGTATCATGCGACATCGGCGATACTTCCGGGCGAAAGGCGATGCGGGTGGGTGAAAATCTCAAAATCCTCGCCACGCACCAGAGCGATCAGCGTCATCCCGGCTTCCTCGGCCGTACGGATGGCAAGTGCCGTTGGCGCGGAAATGGCGATCAGGACGGGCGCGCCGAGGATTGCCGACTTCTGAACCATTTCGACGGACAGTCGGCTGGTGACGGCGACAGCGCCGGAAGCCCCTTTTTCACCGGCTCTGATAACTGCGCCGCATAGCTTGTCGAGCGCATTGTGCCGGCCGACATCCTCGCGCACGGCGATCAACCCCTTGCCGGGGATGTAGAAGCCGGCCCCATGAACCGCTCGAGTCTCACGATGCAGCGGTTGGGACTCGTTGAGCAGCGCGATCGCCTTGATGATATCGGCATGCGAAAGCGGCAGCTCAGCCTGGGAAACGTCGGGAACCGTGCGAACCGCCTGCTCGATCGACTCGAGACCACAGAGGCCGCAACCCACAGGTCCCGCCATGCTACGACGCCGCGCCCTCAACGCATCCTCGACATCGTCGAGAAGCGTCACCTGAACATCGATACCTTTCTCATCCTCGACGATATCGATACTTGCGACCTGGCTGCGATCGGTAATGATGCCTTCCGTCAGGCTGAAGCCGACGGCAAAATCCTCGAGATCGTCAGGCGTGCCCATCATGACCGCATGCGAACTGCCACCATAGGAAAAGGCGATCGGCACCTCCTCCGGCACGATACGCTCGCCCCGCATCATGACACCACCCTTCCGGGCGACCTCCTTGACGGCTACACGAGTAGACCTTTCCGTCATTACTCGGCAGCCTCCATCTTGCCGGCGATGCGGCGGGACTGGCGAGCCTGCTCGTCATATTCGATCTGCCAGTCGGACGGACCATTAGAGGGCGAGACCTGCACTGCAGTGACCTTGTATTCCGGGCAGTTTGTCGCCCAGTCGGAGAAGTCTGTCGTGATGACGTTGGCCTGCGTGTCCGGATGATGAAAGGTCGTGTAGACGACGCCGGGTGCTACCCGGTCGGTAATCAACGCACGAAGTGTCGTGTCGCCGGAGCGGCTGCCGAGCTTTACCCAATCGCCATCGCGGATACCGCGCTGTTCGGCATCATGCGGATGGATTTCCAGCCGATCTTCGGAATGCCAGACCACATTGTCGGTACGGCGCGTCTGCGCCCCGACATTGTACTGGCTCAGGATACGGCCGGTGGTGAGAAGCAACGGGAAGCGCGGGCCAGTGCGCTCATCCGTTGCCACATATTCCGTGCGGATAAACTTGCCCTTGCCGCGCACGAACCCATCAACATGCATGATCGGCGAGCCGAGCGGGTGCGTCTCGTTGCAAGGCCACTGAACCGAGCCCATCTTTTCAAGATAATCATAGGAAACGGACGCGAAACTCGGCGTCGTCGCAGCAATCTCGTCCATGATCTCGGATGGATGCGCATAGTGCCAGTCAAGGCCCATGGCCTGAGCGAGCTTCTGCGTCACTTCCCAGTCGGCATAGCCGTTGCGCGGCGTCATGACCTTGCGCACGCGGTTGATGCGGCGCTCGGCATTGGTGAATGTGCCGTCCTTTTCCAGGAAGGTCGAGCCGGGCAGGAACACATGCGCGTAGTTCGCCGTCTCGTTCAGGAAGAGATCCTGCACGACGACGCATTCCATGGCCGCAAGACCGGCAGCGACATGCTTGGTATCCGGATCTGACTGGAGAATGTCCTCGCCCTGGATATAGAGGCCCTTGAAGGAACCATCGACGGCGGCATCCAGCATATTCGGAATGCGCAGGCCAGGCTCGTTGTTAAGCTTCACACCCCAGAGCTTTTCGAAGATATCGCGCGTCGCATCGTCGGAGATGTGACGATAGCCGGGAAGCTCGTGCGGGAAGGAGCCCATGTCGCAGGAGCCCTGCACATTGTTCTGGCCACGCAGCGGATTCACGCCGACGCCGGGGCGGCCGATATTGCCGGTTGCCATGGCGAGGTTGGCGATCGCCATCACGGTCGTCGAGCCCTGGCTGTGTTCGGTTACGCCGAGGCCGTAATAGATTGCACCATTGCCGCCTGTTGCGAAAAGCCGGGCGGCACCGCGTACGTCTTCCGGCTTCACGCCGGTGAATTTCTCGACGGCTTCCGGGCTGTGCTGCGGTTCCGCGACGAAAGCGGCCCAGTCCTCGAATTCCGACCAGTCGCAGCGCTCTCGGATGAACTTCTCGTCGTAAAGGCCTTCAGTCACAATCACATGCGCCAGCGCCGTCATGACAGCGACATTGGTGCCGGGCTTCAACGGCAGATGGAAGGATGCCTCCACGTGCGGTGAGCGGACGATATCGATGCGGCGCGGATCAATGACGATGAGTTTGGCGCCCTGCCGCAGCCGTTTCTTCAGCCGCGAACCGAACACCGGATGGCCATCGGTCGGATTGGCGCCGATGATGACGACGACATCGGATTGCTCGACGCTGTCAAAATCCTGCGTGCCGGCCGAGGTGCCGAAGGCCTGGCCCAATCCATAACCCGTCGGCGAATGACAGACGCGTGCGCAGGTATCGACATTGTTGTTGCCGAAGCCGGCGCGGATCAGCTTCTGGACGAGATAAGTCTCTTCGTTCGTGCAGCGGGACGAGGTGATGCCGCCAATCGCTTCACGGCCATACTGATACTGGATGCGGCGGAACTCTGAGGCCACATGCGCATAGGCCTCATCCCAGGTCACTTCACGCCAGGGATCCGTCACCTTTTCGCGGATCATCGGATTGAGGATGCGGTCCTTGTGCGTCGAGTACCCATAGGCAAAGCGGCCCTTGACGCAGGAATGGCCGCGGTTTGCCTGGCCATCCTTCCACGGCACCATGCGCACCAGTTCCTCGCCGCGCATTTCCGCCTTGAAGGAGCAGCCGACGCCGCAATAGGCGCAGGTCGTGACGGCTGAATGTTCCGGCTGCCCGATACGGATGACCGATTTTTCCGTCAATGTCGCTGTCGGACAAGCCTGAACGCAAGCGCCGCAAGAGACACATTCCGATTCGACGAACGGCTCATGCGCACCGGACGAAACGCGTGAACCAAACCCGCGTCCTTCGATCGTCAGCGCGAAAGTGCCCTGCACTTCCTCGCAGGCGCGGACGCAGCGGGAGCACACGATGCACTTCGATGGATCATAGGTGAAGTACGGGTTGGACTCGTCCTTCGGCAGCCATTTCAGATTGATCTCGCCATTGTTGCGGGCCTTGACGTGGTTGTCGCCCTCATAACCGTAACGAACATCGCGCAACCCGACGGCGCCTGCCATGTCCTGGAGTTCACAGTCGCCATTGGCCGCGCAGGTCAGACAGTCGAGCGGGTGGTCGGAGATATAGAGCTCCATGACGCCGCGGCGGATATTCTTCAGCCGTTCGGTCTGGGTATGAACTACAATGCCTGAAGCTACCGGCGTGGTGCAGGAGGCAGGCGTACCGTTGCGGCCGTCGATCTCGATGAGACAGAGGCGGCAGGAGCCGAAGGCATCGACCATATCGGTCGCGCAAAGCTTCGGCACCTGAATGCCGGCCTCCATCGAGGCGCGCATGATCGAGGTTCCCTCCGGAACGGTTATCTGGCGGCCGTCGATGGTCAGCGTCACCATCGTTTCGGATTTCGAAGCCGGCGTTCCGTAGTCGATTTCGTGAACAAGAGACATGGTCTATTCCGCCGCTTCAATGAGAGGAGTCGGGGCAAAATCTTCGGGAAAGTGCGTCATGGCGCTCATGACTGGATAGGGCGTGAAACCACCGAGCGCGCAGAGCGAGCCGAACTTCATGGTGTTGCAAAGATCGGCGAGCAGTTCGCGGTTCTTTTCCGGTTCGATGCCCTGGGCGATCCTGTCGGCCGTTTCAACACCCCGTGTCGAGCCGATACGACAGGGCGTACACTTGCCGCAGCTTTCCACCGCACAGAATTCCATCGCAAAGCGCGCCTGCTTCAGCATGTCGGCCGTATCGTCGAAGATGACGAGACCGGCATGGCCGATCAGCCCGTCCCTAGCGGCAAAGGCCTCGTAGTCGAACGGCGTATCGAAAAGCGCCTTCGGGAAATAGGCGCCGAGCGGCCCGCCCACCTGCACCGCCTTCACCGCCCGGCCCGACGCCGTGCCGCCGCCGATCTTTTCGACGATATCGCCGAGCGAAAGGCCGAAGGCAGTTTCATAGAGACCACCATATTTCACATTGCCGGCGATCTGCAGTGGAATGGTGCCACGCGAACGGCCCATGCCGAAATCACGATAGAAGGCAGCTCCCTTGTCCATGATGACGGGTACGGAAGCGAGCGAGATGACGTTGTTGATGACGGTCGGACAGTTAAACAGGCCCTTATGCGCCGGCAGCGGCGGCTTGGCGCGCACGATGCCGCGCTTGCCTTCGAGGCTGTTGAGCAGCGCCGTTTCCTCGCCGCAGACATAGGCGCCCGCACCCGTGCGGATTTCCATGTCGAAGACCTTGCCGGAGCCGAGCACCGAGCTGCCTAGAATCCCGGCCTTGCGGGCGATTTCCACCGCCTCCGTCATCGTGGCGATCGCATGCGGATATTCCGAGCGCGTATAGACGAAGCCTTTCGTGGCACCGGTCGCAAGGCCCGATATCGCCATGCCTTCGATGAGCACGAAGGGATCACCTTCCATGATCATCCGGTCGGCGAAAGTGCCGCTGTCGCCCTCATCTGCATTGCAGACGATGTATTTGCGGGAACCGGCTGCATCGAGCACCGTCTTCCATTTGATGCCGGTCGGAAAGCCCGCGCCGCCGCGACCGCGAAGACCGGAATCGGTGACCTCCTTGACGATATCGGCGGCCTGCATGGAAACCGCACGACGAAGGCCCGCAAAGCCGCCATGGGCTTTATAATCGTCAAGAGAAAGCGGATCGGTAATGCCGCAGCGAGCAAAAGTGAGACGGGTCTGGCCTTTCAGGAACGGGAGGTCCTCGACATCCCCGAGACAGAGCGCATGCGCCCCGCCGTCCATCAATCCCGCGTCGAACAGGCCGGTCACATCCTTCGCCTTGACTGGCCCATAGCCGATCCGCTTACCAGAAAGCTCGATCTCGACCAGCGGTTCCAGCCAGAACATTCCGCGCGAGCCGTTGCGCACGACAATCGCATCGAGGCCGCGGGCTTCGATCTCCTGGGTAATCGCCTTTGCCACCTTCTCGGCCCCGAGCGAGAGCGCTGCGGCATCGCGCGGAACATAAATCTTCACGGTCATCGGCGCGCCTCCTCGACGAGTTCGCCCGCCAGTTCGTCATCAACCCGGCCATGCACTTCGCCATCGAACATGACGGCCGGTGCGCAGGCGCAGAGGCCGAGACAGTATACCGGCTCCAGCGTGACGCTGCCATCAAGGGTCGTCTGATGGAAATCGATACCGAGCATCTGCTTGACGCGCTCGGCCAGCGCGTCCCCGCCCATCGACTGGCAGGCTTCGGCACGACAGAGCTTCAGCACGTGCCGACCGGCGGGATGATCACGATAATCATGATAGAAGGTTACAACGCCGTGGACTTCGGCGCGGGAAAGATTGAGCTCGTCGGCGATAACAGGCAGGGCTTCCTGCGGTATGTAACCGAACTCGCCTTGAACCTGATGCAGAATGGGGAGCAGCGGACCCTCGAGGGGACGAAGATCGGCAACAATCGAGCGGACGCGCTCGGCTATATCGCGCTCAGCGATACGAATGTTCATCAGCAGCCCTCCCTACGGCTTGCGTGTTCAAAAACCGCAAATCCTCCCCATGTCATTGCGATTTCTGGGGAACTGTCTCAGGGAAGTAAGCTGCGATCAATAAAGCAGTCGCGTTGTTCGATAGTTTTTTTCTATCAAAGTTCCGCGTCTTCAACGAGTGTTCTCGCTTCATGCAACAAAGCGGAGACGAGCGGCGTAAAGGGTTCACGATAGGGAGCAACCAGCCCGACGAGATGGTGCGCCTCCGGCTCGATGATGGGGATCATCCGGATCTCCACAGGAAAACCAAATGATTTCGCGACGTTGCGCGGCATGATGCTGGCCCAGCGGCCGGTCCGTACATGCGAAAAAAGCACGATCATCGAGTTCGATTCGAGCGTCGGATGCACCGTCGCGCCGGCTTCCGTCAAATGTCGGTTAATGATGCGCCGGTTCTGCATGTCGGCCGTCAATAGGCAAAGTCGAAGATCGCCCACTTCACGCCATGTCACATCATCGCGATCCGAAAGTGGACTACCAGCGGCAGTGATGAGATTGTAGCGTTCGGCGTAAAGCGGCACCGAGGTAACGCGGCCAAGCGGCTCGTTTTCCAGATAGGTGATGCCAGCATCGATCTCGAGATTTTCGAGCATGCTCAGGACCTGCAGCGAGTTGCGCGAGACGATGGAGAAGGTGACGTCGGGATGCCGTTCCTGAAAGGGCGTAGTGATTCGCGACAGCATGGCGAGCGCTGTCGGAATTGAGGCGAGACGCAGATGACCGGAGAGACCCTTGCGGGCAGCACGCATTTCCTCGCGCATGGTGCGCGTATCGCCGACGATGCGCCGCGCCCATTCCAGCACACGCTGCCCTTCCGGGGTCAATCCCTGGAAACGGGAGCCACGCTGCACCAGCATGACGCCGAGCTGATCCTCGAGCTGGCGGATAGCGGCCGAAAGCGTCGGTTGGGAAACGCCGCATTCCTCCGCAGCACGACCGAAATGTTTCTCGTTGGCGAGTGCAATGAAGAATTCCAGCTTGTCGATCATCCGGCCTCCCTGCCGAATTCGGGATGAGGCCTATCTTTGCGGCTTGCCGGCCGCTTCGCAAGAGCTGGCGGGTTCAGTCCTTCTCGGCAACCGGAAAGAGACTGAAGAGTGATTCGAGAAAAGCCAGAATGCTCTCGTTGCCCATGCTGTAGTAGACGAGCCGCCCTTCGCGCCGCGTATTGACGAGGCCTTCGAGCCTCAGCCGCGCAAGCTGCTGAGACACCATAGCCTGCTGTATACCAAGGATATCCTCGATCTCCCCGACGGTCCTTTCCCCTTCCGACAGGATACAGAGAATGAGAAGTCGGGTCTGATGGGCTAAAGCCTTCAGGAGATCGCTTGCCTCGTGGGCTTTGTCAGCAAGCTTCTGCAAGTCCTGGCCGGTCATGCCCGGCTTCGGTTTAGGCAATGGCATTTGCTTCTCGGAAGGAGGTAATAAGGTAGATCAGTACACTATCATATTCGCAGAAGCGAATTGGTCAAATGTGGCGAAATACCAAAAAAAGTCCAAGCAAATCAGCAAATAAGCTGGCCGCCATTGATCTCTAGAACTTGACCGGTGATGTAGCCGGAGAGCGACGGGGCAGCCAGGAAGAGATAGGCAGGCGCGCAATCTTCTGCTGTTCCGAGCCGTTGCAGCGGAATAGACTTCCGGGCCTGCTCCAGTTTCTCGCGAGATGAATAGCGTGCATGGAAATCGGTTTCGATCGTGCCGGGTGAGACACAATTGACTCTTATAGCGTCAGGCGCGAGTTCCCGCGCCAGCGCCTTCGAATAGGTCGCAACGAAAGCCTTCGATGCGGAATAGATTGCAGAACCAGGACTTCCGCCCGTCAGCGCCGAAATCGAAACCGTATTGACGATGGCGGCGCCCTGCGCCGCCCGCAACGCGGGAAGCAGCGCCCGCGTCAACTCCACCACCGACGTCTGGTTGAGTCTCACGATGGTCTCGTAATCGGCATCGGTGAGCTCTCCGGCCGGAAAGCGGCCATGCATGGTGCCGGCATTGTTGACCAGCACATGCACGGCGTCGAAGAACTCGAGCGCTTCCGCCGCAAACTTCGCCGCCCCGCCCGGATGCAGGAAATCCGCCGGCAACAGCAGGGCGCGGCGCTCCGATTCGGCCGTCAGAAGAAAATCCGGCAGTTCGCGTTCTCCATCACGACCTGTGTGGACGAGTACGCGCGCACCGCAATCCAGAAACTGGCGGGCAATTTCCAGGCCGATACCCCGACCAGCCCCCGTGACGACGACATTGCGGTTCTCGAACAGTTTGGGATGAAACACGAAGCCCTCCTCCTTGCGGGACCGGCCCCGCCGCTTGCGCTATCAGGGCCTAACATATGCGGCCATCAGCTAAAAGAAAGCCCGAAGGTCTAAGCACCCAGGTCCAGAAGCCGCGCGCCGGCGCCTTCCTTACCGAGAACGTCGAAGGGATTGCGCAGTGGACAGGCGTCGATAGAGAGGCAACCGCAGCCGATGCAACTCGTCAGATGATCACGCAGCAGGCTCAGTCGCTTGATACGAGCATCGAGATCATCTTTCCAGAGCGCCGACAGCCGCTGCCAGTCCTCGACTGTCGGCGTACGACTCTGCGGCAGCGTTTCGAAGGCAGTCTGAATTTCGGCAAGCGGGATGCCGACGCGTTGCGCCACCTTGATGATGCCGAGACGCCTAAGAACGTCGCGGCCGTAGCGGCGCTGGTTGCCGCGGGTGCGGATGCTGGAGATCAGCCCCTTCGTCTCGTAGAAATGCAGGGCAGAGACAGCAAGTCCGCTTCGCTCTGCCACCTCGCCCACCGTCAGGAGCCTGCTCAGGGAGAATGCCGAATTCTGCTGCATGGCCTATTGACCTCAATGTTAGTTGAGGTTTTATAGACTGCGCTCCAGAGGCCGTAAAGCCGACACGAGAAGGAGCAATGCATGCAGAAACCCATGAGGCTTGCCGTCATCTACGGCAGCACGCGTGAGGGACGCATCTGCGACAGGGTGGTGAAATGGCTCGAAAGAGAGCTGGCCCGCTTTCCGCAATTCGAGATCGACATTATCGATCCGCTGGCATTTTCATTGCCGCGAGAGCATGTACCACATCATCCGGAGGCAAGACGGCTTGCTGACAGACTCCATCAGGCCGATGGCTTCATCCTCGTCACACCGGAATATAACCACAGCTTCACCGCTTCCCTGAAATTCCTCATCGATCTCTTCGCTGAGCCCTGGCACGGCAAGCCGATCGCTTTCATCTGCTATGGCGGCGTCTCCGCCGGATTGCGCGCGGTCGAACAGCTCCGCCTCGTCTTTGCGGAGCTTCACGCAGTCACGATCTGCGATGCCGTCAGCTTCAGTTCCCCCTGGCGCCGTTTCGACAATGAAGGCCGGCTGCAGGATCCAGAGGATGCGTTGCGCCGGCTTTCCCGAATGATGGCCCTGTTGCAATGGTGGACTGAGGCGCTGATCGCTGCCCGCAGCGACACTCCTTATGCCGGCATCGCCGCCTGAGACAACGATATCCGATTCCGTTTCTGGCAGGTACGGAACCGGCTGGGCACCCGGACAGGACCTCCGTCCGGGTGTTCCCCTCCCCTGACACTTGACAGCTGCGTCCGAACTGCCATCGCCCTTTCCGACCGTGTAGCCGGATAGGAATTTTACGGTTGCGGTATCGCAGGCCCGGTGCTAGCTTCCGCCACAATTTCACGGGGGAGCTCCGAATTGCCGGGGCTGAGATGTGAGGCGCATGCCTCCGGACCCTTCAAAGCTGATCTGGGTAATGCCAGCGGAGCGAGGTCCAAATGTTTTCCGGCGCACAAGTGTCTCTATATCCGATGTCCGGCAATTTCGTCGGCATCATCCTTGAAGCGATCAAGGCTCTCGATCCCTATCGTGATCGTCTTCGCATCGAAACCGACGATATTTCCACACTGATGGTCGGCCCGCCCGACGTGCTGTTTGCCGCCATGCGCGACCTCTTCGTCTCTGCTGCCGCAAGCGGCGAGCATTGCGTATTGTCCGCCGCAATCTCGCGGGGCTGCCCCGGCGAACCGGATGATGCGATCTGTGGCGCCGGCCTGTCTTCCAGCCGATCCGAGCCGCTCGCCGAGCGAGTGGAAGCCGCGATTGCGGCGGTCAAGGACACCACAGAAACCGGCCAGCCAACGGCCGCCCAATTTTCTCTGTACGTTATGGGAACGGGCACCCATATGGACGAGATCTATGGCTGCATCGATTTCCTGAAGCGCTCGGGCACATTCGACCGCTCCAAGAATTTCTGCACCAAGCTGCGCGGCGATGCCGGCGCGATCTTCGCGACCATCCATGAAGCTTTCTATCGCTTCGGCGATCCCGAAGGCCATGTAACGCTGGATATCACGGTCTCCGCGAACAGCCCGAGCAAAGCCTGAGACGCCTGACGGCAATGACCCTAGCGAAACCGGATTCGACATTTGCGCCGCTGAGGCGGGCCTTGCCCGCCATTCTTGCTGTGGCCGCCTTCCTGGCTGTTTGGGAGCTCTATGTCGACTTCTCCGGCATCAAACCCTCCATTCTTCCCTCGCCTTCGCGCATACTCACGCAGGGCTGGGTGAACAGGCAGGCCCTGCTCGACAATACCTGGCCGACGCTCAGCGCAACACTCGGCGGTTTTGCCCTGTCGCTGGTCTTCGCCTTCGCCTCGTCCGTGCTGATGGATTTCGTGCCCTTCATGCGCCGCGCGCTGCTGCCGCTCTTCATCGTCAGCCAGACACTGCCGCTGGTGGCAATCGCGCCTTTGGTCGTGCTGTGGTTCGGCTTCGGGCTGCTGCCGAAACTCCTGCTCGTTGCCCTCGTCACCTTCTTTCCGCTGCTGGTCGCCCTGTTGCAGGGCTATGAATCGACAGACGGGGATATCGCCGAGCTTCTGAGTTCCATGAAGGCAAGCCGCTGGCGCATCTTCCGCCTGGCACGGCTTCCCTCCGCCATGCCCTTCTTCTTTGCCGGCCTTCGCATATCGATCACCTATGCGGTCGTCGGTGCGATCTTCGCCGAATATGCAGGCGCTGCCCGTGGCCTTGGGATCTACATTCTCAATGCCAAGAACAATTTCCGCCCCGATCTCGTGCTCGCCGCCGTTGTCGTCAGCGCCCTTCTGACACTTTGCCTCTTCGGCCTTGCGCTGGCGATCCAGCATCTCGTCATGCCTTGGCAATCCTCGGCGGAGAAACGCCGATGAGCGGTATGCTGCAGCTGAAGAACATCTCGAAGTCCTTCGATGGCATGGAAGTGCTGAAGGATATTTCTCTCCATATCGCCAGAGGCGAATTCGTCTCGATCGTCGGCCCCTCGGGTTCCGGCAAGTCGACGATCCTCAGGCTGCTGACGCAGGCGCTTCAAGCCGATAATGGTGACATTTTCTTCGACGGCACCCCGCTCGCGCAAGCCGCTCACGCCTTCGCCTTCATGCCCCAGCGCGATGCGTTGATGCCGTGGCGAAGCGTCATCGACAATGCAATCCTCGGCCTCGAAGTACATGGTATGCGCCGCAGCCAAGCGCGCGCCGCAGCCGCCCCCCTCTTTGAGCGCTTCGGCCTTGCCGGCTTCGAAAACCACTACCCCGCAGCTCTTTCAGGGGGCATGCGCCAGCGCGCCGCCCTGCTGCGCACCGTGATCCAGCGCCAGGACATGCTACTGCTCGACGAGCCCTTCGGCGCACTCGACGCACTGACCCGCACGCAGATGCAGGAATGGCTGCAGGGTATGTGGACGGATCACCGCTGGACAGCCCTTCTGATTACCCACGATGTGCGGGAAGCCGTCTTCCTGTCCGACCGCATCTATGTGCTTTCCGCTCGCCCCGCAACGGTAGTCAGGGAATTCGAGGTACCACTCGCGAGGCCGCGTACGCTTGCCGACCTTGGTTCCCCGACTGCTCAAGCGATCGAAACCGAAATTCTTCAAACACTGCTGCATCCGCAAAGAACCTGAGGAGGTCCTGATGCTTCTCACCCGCCGACAGACCCTTTTTGCCGCCATGGCCGCAAGCCTTGCCGGCCGCACCGCCTTCGCCCAATCCACCGCCAAAGCGCGCGTCGCACTCGACTGGACACCGAACACCAATCACATCGGCATCTATGTCGCCAAGGCGAAGGGTTTCTATGAGGCTGCCGGCCTCAACGTCGAAATCCTGCCTTATGCCGATACCAGCGCCGGCACGCTGGTCGCAAACGGTGTCGCCGATTTCGGTATCTGCGGAGAGATCGAGACTTTCACCCAGCGCGCCGCCGGTGCGGATGTGAAACTTGTCTACGCCGTGGTGCAGACGGAAACCGGCAGATTGATCTTCAAGGGCGGCCGCGACGACATCAAGAGCCCCCGGGATTTGGACGGCAAGACCTATGGCGGCTTCGGCGGCGCATGGGAGGAAGCGCTCGTCTCCTCGATGATCCGCAACGACGGCGGCAAGGGCACAATCCAGAACGTTACCCTCGGCACCTCGGCCTATGAGGCACTCGACAATGGCGCCGTGGATTTCACGCTGGAAATCTACACCTGGGAGGGCATTGCCGCCCAACTCGAGAACCGGCAGGTCGGCCGCTGGCGTTATAGCGATTACGGCATTCCCGACGAGCAGACGACCGCGATCGCTTCGAGCGATGCCTATCTTGCGGCCAATCCGAAAAACGCCCGCGCATTCGTCCAGGCGACGCTGAAGGGTTACGCCTATTCGGTCGAGAACCCGGACGAAGCCTGCGATCTCCTGATTGCCGGCAGCAATGGCGCACTGCTTAACACCGACCTTGTCAAGGCATCGCAGAAGGCCCTTGTCGAGGGGCATTTCCTTAAGGGCGAAAACGGCGCGATCGGCACCATCGATCCGGCCAAGGCGGAAGCGATCGGCACCTTCCTGTTCGATCATGGCATCCTCCTCGATGCCAACGGTACGGCACTGAAGGAAAAACCCGACTTTTCCGCCTACTACACCAACGATCTCCTCGGCTGAGGCGAGCCGCCCTTGCGGGCAGCAGCTTTCCGCTGCAAGGTCCCGCAAGGAGCGAGGGAGTGACATGCAGCAGCAGAACCGGGTGGCCGGGGCGGATTTCTTGCGCGCAGCCGCCTGCTTGCTCGTCCTCATCCATCATCTCATTTTGCGCATCGACCTCACCAAACTCGGCGAAGGATCGCGGCCGACGCTGACTGCCTTGCGCTTCGGCAATTTCGGCGTCGCCATCTTCTTCATTCTCAGCGGATTCCTGCTGGCCTTGCCGTTCTGGCGCGCCCTTGACGCCGGTGGTGCCATGCCCGACCTGCGCATCTATGCACTGCGTCGCGCGACCCGCATCGTACCCGGCTATTGGGTGGCTTTGACCGCGGGCTTCATCCTGAGCTTCACGCTGCTTGAATTTGCGCTGACACCGGAACTCCTTATGCGCTATGCCAGCGGTCTCTTCTTCATGAGCCAATGGCACTGGCGCACCTTCTTTCCTGTCGAAGGGAACGGCCCGCTCTGGTCCATATCCTTCGAAGCGACGAGCTATGTGCTGCTGCCGCTTGGCTTCCTCTGGCTTTTCGCCATCCCGGAAAAACGCCGATCGCCGCTCGTGACGCGCCTTGCCTGGCTCGGCATCATTGTCGCAGCACTGATCGGCCATGAAACCTTCCGTGCGCTTGCCCCTCCCAATGAGATTGACCGTGGCTGGCAGTATGGCATGCATGGCGGCGCGAAGGAGTGGATGCCCAACTACAATCCAATCGGCTTCTTCGCCGTTTTCGCACTCGGTTCACTCGCAGCCGGCATTCAGATCCTGCTGGCGCGAAAGCGTCGGATCTGGTTCGACATTATTGCATTTGCCTGCCTTGTTGCAGCCGGCTTCCAGCTACCGCTTTCGACAGGCGGACCTTGGGAAGCCTATGGATGGCTCGGAATCCCCTATGCCTTTCCGCTTTTTCCGGTTCTGATCGCTGTCGCCCTTGTGTCGCTCTCACGCTCCGTGCTGCTTGCGGCACTGCTGGACAATGCCTTCATGCGTTTTGCTGCAACCATCTCCTTCGGCATCTATATCTGGCAGGACATCGTGCTGACTTCGATGCAGACGATCTCTCCGGCCATATTCGGGATCGGGAAAGACGATCCGTTACGGGATTGGTTTATCGGCTGCACCTTTGCGACGGTGATCATTTTTCCTATAGCAAGCCTCAGCTATTTCCTTCTCGAGCGGCCGGCAATACGACGCGCCGCACGCATAACGCGCAAGAATTCAGCCATTAACGCAATATAGTTAATTCGAAGCCAGCCAAAATATCCGGGACATATTTCGAAATACTCCCAAATTTGGCCCCGTTAGGGTTACGAAAACATTAAGCAAGCGGGTGACAAATCGATCCTGTCCATGTATTTGTGCCGGCGCGATGCAATATGAGAGTATTCCCACGGACGTTGCTTAATGAACGTGTTTACTTCAAACAAGCTTCAAGAGACGGTTTTCTCTGCAAAAACAGTGAAGATGAAGGCTCTAGAGGCAGCGAATTCCAATATTCGCCAGCCCGACAGCTTTGTCTCGTTGGATGGGCGAAACCGGCTTCAGCTTGGTTTGAAAAGAGCTTTCGACATTTTCGGGGCAACCAGCGCCCTAGTCATCCTGTTTCCGGTTCTTCTGACCATTGCGCTTCTCATCGTGATCGATGACGGCGGACCGATATTTTTCCGGCAGATTCGCTGGGGCCTGAAGGGCAGCAAGATCACCGTCTACAAGTTCCGCTCCATGCGGACGGACCTCTGCGATCCGACCGGCATCGAACAGACCGTCAAGGGCGATCGGCGCGTAACGCGGATCGGCGCCTTCCTGCGCAAGACCAATATCGACGAGCTTCCCCAGCTTCTCAACGTTATCAAGGGCGATATGTCGCTCGTCGGGCCCCGATGCCATGCCATCAACATGCGCGCAGCCGGCATGCTCTACGAAGAGCTGGTGCCCGAATATCATTACCGCCATCTGATGCGGCCGGGCATTACCGGCCTTGCCCAGACGCGCGGCTGGCGCGGCCCGACAGAGCGCCCGACAAAGGCACGCGCCCGCATCGCCAGCGATATCTATTACATCAGAAATTTCAGCCTCTGGCTGGATATGAAGATCCTGTTCGGCACACTGCTGTCCGAACTGCGCGGTGGCACCGGCTTCTGAAAAGCCACTTCAAGTGACTTCCAGGACGTGCGGCGAAAGCCACCTCTTTTCGTTTCAATGTCCGGTATGATACCCGCAGCCTTCGCAGCGATGAATAAAGCCGGACTGGCATCAAAGAAGCCTTCCAGGGTGTCGCTCGGCACTTCTATGCGGCTACCCCTGCAAACGATGACGTATGATGAACGGCGCTGCGCCTGCCGCAGGGTGCGGCTTGCCAAAGAAAAAGCGGCCTTGAAAGGCCGTTTTTCTCACTCTGTCAGTCTTTGACTGAGCCGATCAGTCCTGCTGGACGACGCCACGCAGGTGGGTCAGTTCCATGATGAAGTGCTCGAGCTTGGACTTATGCTCGTGATGCTCGGTATCTTCGAGCTCTTTCTTCGCAGCTTCGATACGGCGGGTCAGTTCGTCCTTGTTGAGTTCTTCGACGCGAACAGCAGACTCGGCAAGCAGCGTGCAGCCGGTCGGCAGGATGTCGGCAAAACCGCCAAACACGACGTAGTCCTGCTTGGAGCCGGAAGCGGAACGTACGCTCACGATGCCCGGCTTGATGGTCGTCATCGTCGGAGCATGATTGGCCATGACCGTCATCTCGCCTTCGGTCGCAGGAATGACGACCTCGGTCACCATTTCCGACAACAGCAGACGCTCCGGCGAAACGAGCTCAAAGTTGAAATTGTCAGCCATCAGTGACTTACCTTCTCGGCTATGGCTTTCGCATCTTGCAATTTGGTCCCGCAGAACGGGCAGTGCATTATCGCTTGGTCGAGATATCCGAGGCCTTCCTCGGTCTGCGCCAACCCCACCACCATCATCGTCACGCCGTTATCGGCACGGTATATGGTCGGCACTGCAGGTTCAGGGAGTTCCGCCACGACCCCTTTGAGGGAGTCGCAGCAGAATATCTCGTCCTGAGCATCGCTCATCAGGCAGCTGCGAGCTTCTTGGCTTTCTCGACAGCTTCATCGATCGAGCCAACCATGTAGAAGGCAGCCTCCGGCAGGTGGTCATACTCGCCGTTGACGAGACCCTTGAAGCCCTTGATCGTGTCTTCGAGAGCAACGAGCTTGCCCGGCGAGCCGGTGAAGACTTCGGCAACGAAGAACGGCTGCGACAGGAAGCGTTCAATCTTGCGGGCGCGGGCAACAGCGATCTTGTCCTCTTCGGACAGTTCGTCCATGCCCAGGATGGCGATGATGTCCTGCAGGGCCTTGTAGCGCTGGAGGGTCGACTGAACCTTACGGGCAATTTCGTAATGTTCGTCGCCGACGACCAGCGGATCGAGCATGCGCGAGGTGGAGTCGAGCGGGTCGACAGCCGGGTAGATGCCCTTTTCAGCGATAGAACGCGACAGAACCGTCGTTGCGTCCAAGTGGGCGAACGAGGTTGCCGGTGCCGGGTCGGTCAAGTCGTCGGCCGGAACGTAAATGGCCTGAACCGAGGTGATCGAGCCGGTCGTCGTCGTGGTGATGCGTTCCTGCATCTGACCCATGTCCGTTGCAAGCGTCGGCTGATAGCCGACGGCCGAAGGAATACGGCCGAGCAGAGCCGACACTTCCGAACCTGCCTGCGTGAAGCGGAAGATATTGTCGACGAAGAACAGAACGTCCTGACCCTGGTCGCGGAAGTGTTCGGCAACCGTCAGACCAGTCAGAGCGACGCGAGCGCGGGCGCCCGGCGGTTCGTTCATCTGGCCATAAACCAGCGCAGCCTTGGAGCCTTCGCCGCCGCCATGCTTGTTGACGTTCGATTCGATCATTTCGTGGTAGAGGTCGTTGCCCTCGCGGGTACGTTCACCGACACCTGCGAAAACCGAGTAACCACCATGCGCCTTGGCGACGTTGTTGATCAGTTCCATGATCAGAACGGTCTTGCCGACGCCTGCGCCGCCAAAGAGGCCGATCTTGCCGCCGCGTGCGTAAGGCGCGAGAAGATCGACGACCTTGATGCCGGTGACGAGGATCTGTGCTTCCGTGGACTGCTCCACATAGGCCGGTGCGTCCTGGTGGATGGAACGCTTGTGTGCGGTAACCAGCGGACCAGCTTCGTCGACCGGCTCGCCGATGACGTTCATGATGCGGCCGAGCGTCTCGTTACCCACCGGAACCATGATCGGAGCACCGGTATCGGTGACTACCTGGCCGCGGACGAGACCTTCGGACGAGTCCATCGCAATGGTACGAACTTCGTTTTCGCCGAGGTGCTGGGCAACTTCGAGAACCAGACGGTTGCCGTTGTTGCTCGTTTCCAGCGCGTTCAGGATCTTCGGCAGATCGCCTTCGAAAGCAACGTCAACGACGGCGCCGATAACCTGTGTGACTCTGCCGACAGAGCCGGTCTTGGGGGTAGCTGCCTCAGCCATTTTCTGACCCTCTTTTCCTAACCTCAGAGCGCTTCCGCGCCCGAAATGATTTCAATGAGTTCCTTGGTGATCTGCGCCTGACGCTGACGGTTGTAGCTCAGCGTCAGCTTATTGATCATCTCACCAGCATTGCGCGTCGCGTTATCCATCGCGCTCATCTTGGCGCCCATTTCACCCGCGACGTTCTCAAGGAGAGCACGGAAGATCTGGACAGAGATATTGCGCGGGATCAGATCGTCGAGGATCGACGCCGGATCCGGCTCGTATTCGTATACAGCGCCAGCATGTTCTGCGTCCTCGGCGACAACCTCAGGGGCCTTGGCCGGAATGAGCTGCTGTGCGGTCGGAATCTGCGAGATGACCGACTTGAACTCGGAATAGAACAACGTGCAGACGTCGAATTCGCCGGCTTCGAACATCTCGATGATGCGCTTGCCGATCTGGTCTGCGTTCTCGAAGCCGACGCGCTTCACATCGCGCAGTTCCTTGCGCTCGATGATCAGCGAAGCGTATTCGCGACGCAGAATGTCGTAACCCTTCTTGCCGACGGTGAAGATCTTTACCGTCTTGCCCTCAGCGGTCAGCTTGCGGACGTGATCGCGCGCAAAACGCGCGATCTGCGAGTTGAAGCCACCGCAAAGACCGCGCTCCGCGGTGCAGACGACGAGCAGATGGACCTGGTCCTTGCCGGTGCCGGTCATAAGCGCCGGCGCACCGTCTGCATCGGTAACGGCCTTGGCGATGTTCGCCAGAACCGCACCCATGCGCTGCGAATAGGGCCTGGCGGCCTCGGCCGCCTCCTGCGCACGCCGAAGCTTCGCCGCGGCGACCATTTTCATCGCCTTGGTGATCTTCTGCGTCGCCTTGACGGAGGCGATCCGGTTCTTCAGATCCTTAAGTGAAGGCATCCGTTATCCGTCCTAACTTAGGGCCCGATTACGAGAAAGACTTGGCGAAGCTGTCAACAGCAGCCGTGAGCTGGCTCCTGGTGCCGTCGCTGATTGCCTTTTCCGTGCGGATCGCGTCGAGGATGGCGGAGCCTTCCGAACGCAGGTACGAAAGCAAGCCCTGCTCGAACTTGCCGACCGATGCGACCGGCAGCTTGTCGAGATAGCCGTTAACGCCAGCGAAAATCACCGCAACCTGCTCTTCCGTCTTCAGCGGCGAGAACTGCGGCTGCTTCAGAAGTTCGGTCAGGCGCGCACCGCGGTTCAGCAGGCGCTGCGTTGCAGCGTCAAGGTCCGAACCGAACTGGGCGAAGGCAGCCATTTCGCGATACTGGGCAAGTTCGCCCTTGATCGAGCCGGCAACCTGCTTCATCGCCTTGATCTGCGCCGCCGAACCGACGCGGGAAACCGACAGACCGACGTTCACGGCCGGGCGGATGCCCTGATAGAACAGGTCGGTTTCAAGGAAGATCTGGCCGTCGGTGATCGAGATCACGTTGGTCGGAATGAAGGCCGACACGTCGTTGCCCTGCGTTTCGATAACAGGAAGAGCAGTCAGCGAGCCGGCGCCCTGGTCGTCGTTCATCTTCGCAGCGCGCTCAAGGAGACGCGAGTGCAGGTAGAAAACGTCGCCCGGATAGGCTTCGCGGCCCGGCGGGCGGCGCAGCAGCAGCGACATCTGGCGGTAGGAAACGGCCTGCTTGGACAGGTCGTCGTAACCGATCAGCGCGTGCATGCCGTTATCGCGGAAATATTCGCCCATGGCGCAGCCGGCAAACGGTGCCAGATACTGCATCGGAGCCGGATCGGAAGCGGTAGCGGCAACGATGATCGAATACTTCAGCGCGCCGCGCTCTTCGAGCACCTTGACGAACTGTGCGACAGTCGAACGCTTCTGACCGATGGCGACGTAGACGCAGTAAAGCTTCTCACCTTCCGGACCGTTCTCGTGAATGGCCTTCTGGTTGAGGAAGGCATCGAGCAGGATCGCGGTCTTGCCGGTCTGGCGGTCGCCGATGACGAGCTCGCGCTGGCCGCGGCCAACCGGGATGAGGGCGTCGATGGCCTTGAGGCCGGTCGACATCGGCTCATGAACCGACTTGCGCGGAATGATGCCCGGAGCCTTGATGTCGACGCGCGAACGGCGGGTCGCGTTGATCGGGCCCTTGCCGTCGATCGGATTGCCGAGAGCATCGACAACACGGCCGAGCAGTTCCGGACCGACCGGAACGTCAACGATCGCGCCAGTGCGCTTGACGGTGTCGCCTTCCTTGATGTCGCGGTCGGCGCCGAAAATAACGACACCGACATTGTCGGATTCAAGGTTGAGCGCCATGCCGCGGATGCCGCCCGGGAACTCGACCATTTCACCTGCCTGGACGTTGTCCAGACCGTAAACGCGAGCGATACCGTCACCGACGGAGAGAACCTGGCCGACTTCCGAGACTTCTGCCTCTTTGCCGAAATTTTTGATCTGGTCTTTGAGAATTGCGGAAATTTCCGCGGCGCGGATATCCATCAGCCAACCTCTTTCAATGCGAGCTTAAGGGTAGAGAGTTTGGTACGAAGAGACGTATCAATCTGACGGGACCCGACCTTGACGATCAGACCACCAAGAATTGACGGATCAACCGTGACGTTGATCGTCACGTCTTTGCCGGTGACGCTCTTGAGTGCCGCCTTCAATTCGGTTTCCTGCGCTTCAGTCAGCGCATGGGCCGAAGTGACTTCGGCAGAAATTTCGCCGCGATGGTTGGCAGCAATGATACGGAAGGCCTTGATCATGCCCGGCAGGGCAAACAGGCGACGGTTACGCGCCACGACCTTCAGGAAATTGGCGAAGAAACCCGAGATGCCAGCCTTCTCGCTGAGAGCGATGATGGCCTTCACCTGATCCTCGGAGGAGAAAACCGGGCTCATGACGAAGCGCTTCAGGTCGCTGCTCTCATCCAGCATCGCCTGGAAACGGTCGAGATCGGCGGTAACGCTGTCGACCACACCTTCTTCGAGCGCCAACTCGAAAAGAGACGAGGCATAGCGCTCGGCAACACCAGAAGTAAGCTGGGACGTGTCTGCCACGGGCACAAATTTCCCTGATTTCAATCCAAAATCCGACTTCCGACGGGCGCCGAGCCTATGACTTTGAATTCGTTTTGATTTCCCCCAGAAATCGCAAGAGAAGCCTCTTGCTTCTTCCGAAATTCGGGGTCCGTCTAACATAGGATGTTCGGACTCGCAACACGCGTAACGCCCGAATAAGCCTTTCACATGATTTTCTATCGGCAAAATCACGCAAACGCCCGAAAGCGGCCTGTGAAGCGCTCTCTTTCGGCTCTGGATCAGCCCTGCAGGAAGCCAAATACGTGAAGGAGTGGCAAAGCCGCAACGGCGGCCTGTACAACCAGAAGTAAATAATTGAGCATCGTGCTCCCCCTGTCGGACAGGATGGAAATGATGCGAGCGAAAGCCGCCATCGCGAAGGCCGCTCCAAGCGCCAGATAAGTCCAGTCCTGCGCCAGCATGATCGCGGCAAGGCCGAGACCGAGATAGAAACCGCCTATCGACCGCACTTCACTGAAACCTTCGCGCCGCTCGCCGCGCGGAGCAAGGCCGAAGAAACGCATGGCAAGGCCGGGTGCAAACATCATGATGAAACCGGCAACCGCAGTGAAAGCCGCCGCGCCGAAAGCAAGCTGCTCGCCCATCTCCGTCGGAAAGTAGAACTCCATGCCTCGACCCCAAATCATCAGCTGATTCTGTGTTTATGCCATGATCGGCGACATCCGGAAACGCCGGGCCGCAACGATCTACAGGAAGCTCTGCGGATCGATATCGAGCTGCACCTGAACCGAGCCGCGCTCCTTCGGCGATTGTAAGAGCATCGCCCGCAGATAGGCCTGCATGTCCGAGTTCCGGCGGCCATGCACCAGGAGGCGGAAGCGATGGCGGCCGCGCACCAGCGCCAGCGGCGCCTCCGCCGGCCCGAGAACGGAAATGCCTGACACCTGCGGTGCGGCGTTGCGCATGCCGCGCGCATGGTTTTCCGCATCATGGCGCGTATCGGCTGAAACGATGATGGAGGCGAGCCTGCCGAAGGGCGGCAGGATGGCACGCTCGCGCTCGCTGATCTCGCGCTCGTAGAAAGCCCGGGCATCGCCGGAGACGATCGCCTGCATGACAGGATGCTGCGGCTGGTAGGTCTGCAGCAGACCGTGGCTCTTCAGGCCCGTTCGGCCGGCGCGGCCCGTGACCTGCGAAAGCAGCTGGAAGGTCCGCTCGGCCGCGCGCGGATCACCGTTCGCCAGGCCAAGATCGGAATCGACGATGCCGACCAGCGTCATCAGCGGGAAGTTGTGCCCCTTGGCGACAAGCTGCGTGCCGATGACGATATCGGCTTCGCCCTTGGCGATAGCATCGAGCTCCAGCCGCAGCCGCTTCACCCCGCCCAAGATGTCGGAGGAAAGCACGATGGTGCGCGCATCCGGAAAATGCCGCTCCACCTCTTCGGCAATGCGCTCCACGCCCGGCCCGCAAGCAACGAGATGGTCGAGCGTCCCGCATTCCGGGCAGGCCTCCGGCGTCGGCTCGTTATGACCGCACTGATGGCATTGCAATTGCCGGCGGAAGCGATGCTCCACCAGCCAGCTCGAACATTGCGGGCACTGGAAACGATGGCCGCAGACACGGCAGAGCGTCAGCGGCGCATAACCGCGGCGATTGAGGAAGAGCAGCGCCTGCTCGCCCTTCTCCACTGTTTTGCCGATCGCCCGAACCAGCACCGGCGACAGGAAACCGCCGCGCTCCGGCGCATGGCGCCGCATGTCGACGAGATGCAGGTCGGGCAGCGCGGCATCGCCAAAACGCGTCGGCAGATGGATCGTGCTGTAGCGTCCACTCTGGCCGTTCACCTGGCTTTCAACCGAAGGCGTCGCCGAAACGAGCACGACGGGGAAATCGCCGATCCGCGCCCGCACGACCGCCATGTCGCGCGCATTGTAGTAGACCCGGTCCTCCTGCTTGTAGGCAGGATCGTGCTCTTCATCGACGACGATGAGGCCCAGATCTTCGAACGGCAGGAAGAGGGCCGAGCGTGCGCCGGCGACGACCCGCACCTCTCCGGTCACCGCCTGCCGCCAGACCTTTTCACGGGTTCGCGGTGCAAGGTCGGAATGCCATTCGGCAGGTTTCGCGCCGAAGCGATCCTGAAAACGTTCGAGGAAACTTGCGGTAAGCGCGATCTCCGGCAGCAGGATCAGCACCTGCTTGCCGCGCCTGAGAGTTTCGGCAATCGCCTCGAAATAGACTTCCGTCTTGCCGGAGCCGGTAACGCCGTCGATCAGCGAAACCGCGAATTCGCCCTTGCGCACCTCATCCAGAATTTCCTCGGCAGCTTCCTTCTGCGGCCCTTCGAGGCGCGAACCGATAAAATCCGGGTCCGGCTTGGCAACGATGGGCGGCGGCGGCAGGAAGATGGTCTCGAAGATGCCCTGTGCTATCAGCCCGTCGACAACGCTGGTGGAAACGCCCGCCGCATGCGCAAGGCCGGTACGCGTCCAGGAAAGCCCGTCCGATGTTGCGTCAAGCACACGGGCGCGCGCCGGCGTCATCCGCTCCGGCTCGCCGCCGACGAAACGCAATCCCTCCACCATCGGCTCCGGCTCGAAAGCATTCGGCGCCCTCAGCGCCATCCGCGCCACCAGTCCCGGCGGAGAAAGCGTATAGGTCGCCACCCAGTCGATGAAATCCCGCATCTCCTTGTTGAGCGGCGGGCAATCGAAAACGTGGGTGATGGGCCTGAGCTTCTTAGGATCGACGCCATCCTCGCCGCCATCCCAGACGACGCCGATCACCTGGCGTGGCCCGAGCGGCACCTGCACGACCGAGCCGGGCTCGACCGCCATGCCTTCAGGCACCGAATAGGAATAGGGTTTTGGCGCCGGCATCGGCACCAGCACCGGAACCGTACGGTTCACGGGCGGAGCCTCGAAAAGCGCGCCAAAAAGATCGGACGAATCTGTACTCATTGCGGCAGACCATGCCCGCAACGGCCATAAAATGAAACCCGCCGACAATGAGGACTACGCGTCATCATCGTCTTCACCGGCGATCGTTCCCGTCAGTCGCATGCCTTCGATCCAGGTGGCGCCATTCTCGCGGATGACCTTTCGCGGACGAACGCCACAGCGTTCGCGCACGGCATCGGCCAGTTGCACCGAGTGGGTGACGATCCAGACCTGGCTGCTCTTTGACGCTTCCGCGATCATATCGGCGAGCGGCACCAGCATATCGGGATGCAGGCTCGCCTCAGGCTCATTCAAGGCAATGAGCGCCGGCAGCCGATAAGAGAGCAGTGCAGCGGCAAGGCCGAGGAAGCGAATCTGCCCGTCAGACAGTTCGCGCGGATGAAAGACCCGGTGCGGGAAATCCGGAAGCATCAAACCGAATTCCGCCGCCTCGCCCGGTTCCGGCACGACGAGCCTTGCACCGCCGAGCGCCGATGCCAGGATGCGATCAAGCTCGACCGTATCCTGCCGCGTATGGGCAATCGTCGCAAAGACGGCGGCGAGATTGGCCCCATCCTCGTCCAGCATGGGGCTGGTGACGGCAAGGCATGGATGGCGAAGCGGAGAAGCCCTGTCCGTGCGAAATCCGTGGAAGAAGCGCCAGTTGTTGACGATGCGGCGAAAGGCGGCAACTTCGGGAAAATGGCCGGCATCCCCGAGGAGCGCAATCGCAGTTTCCGATGTCAGCGCCTCGTCCGGATAATCCTGCATCCGTCCCGTACCATCGCGGACGGAGATGCCGGGGCCGGCGCGCTTCATCATCGTCACCGCGCGGCGGCCGGTTTCGACGGAAAGCTCCTCGGCCTTGATCTGCGGTCCCAGCGCGAAACCCGCAGCCGCCTCCGACGGGCGCAGCCCGGCCTCGACATGATATCGGAATGTGACGGCCCGCTCCTCGTCGATGATCTCGACTTCCAGGCGGATGCGCGCAGGTCCGTCGGACTTGGGACGCGTGCCGGACCAGAGGGCCGAGAGCATGCCGCCTTCAGCCGCAAGCTCATAAGCCAGCCGCCCGCGAACCGCCGCCTGCACAAGCTGTAGGGCACGATAGAGATTGGACTTGCCGGCGCCGTTCTCGCCGAGAAACAGCGTCGTATCCGCCAGATCCATGCGGATCGAGCGCAGTGACCGATAATTCTTGGCAAACATGGAGCGAAGACGCATGCTTCCGCTTTAGCGCAAAGCAACGTTAAAAAGAATGGGCCGCAACGCGCTCCGGCGATAGTTGCCGGGATACGGGTACGAAGCGTGAGTCCCCATCGGTCGCCATGTCATAGACCGTATGCTTTTCCAGCGCCTTCGTCACCTCGTTCAGATCGCCGTCGAGTTCTTCTGCGGGAATGAGATTGCCGATGACGAAATCGAAGCGGTCGCCCTTCTTGTTCAGAAGTTCATAGAAGACAGTCATGTCGCGCAGTTCCGTCGACCATTTGGCAAACCAGTAGAAAAGCCCGGAATTGCGCGCCGTCATGTGAACGGGCAGGATCGGCAGGCCGTATTTGCGGGCAAGGCCGACGGCAGACGTTTTCCACGGCCGCTCGTTCAGCCGTCCGTTCGCCCAATAGGCGATACGGCCCGAAGGGAAAAGCACGGTCGCCTTGCCCTCCTTCACCGCATGATTGGTAAGCTGCAGCGTCTCGCGCGCCTTGAGCTTGCTCTTGAATTCCTCTCGCCATTCGACCGGTATGATCATTTCCGCAAAGCGCGGATTGACGCGCACCGCATCGCGGTTGGCGAAGAACATCATATCCGGGCGGCGCGTGTTCAAAAGATCGAAAACGGCCACGCCATCGGCAATGCCGGTCGGATGATTGCTAACGAGAATGAAACCGCCGGATGCCGGAATGCGCTCGGCATTGGTAACGCCGATATCAAGCTTCAGCAGATTGCTCATATATTCGAACGACTGGAAGCCCGGCATGTTGGCGACGTCATTGGCGAATTCGATCGCCTTATTGTAGCGCAGCAGCGTGTAGAGAAACGGCCGCATGAGTGGCCAAAGAGGATGGCGGACGATCTTCTGTCCGCGCTCGGCAATCAACGTATCGACGATATGGCCGGGCTTTCCGTGTGAAACCAGGGCAATCGCTTCCGCGAGTTGTCCAAAGGCCGTCATGGAATCGCGCCGTGCCATGAAAATTCCTGTCTTAAGGGAGCGATAAGCTATCTCAATGAATTATGATCGATACATGACAAGGGCTTGGCAAGCATTAGCAATTCCATAACGCCACTGCTTCAAAATTGGCGTCATCGAAAGCAAATTCAAGAGCCGAAGCCCGTGAATGAACTCCTGATCATTGCCGACCCGCACCTGATGACCGAACGCAGCGCCTGGCTCGAAAACCTCGCCCGGGAGCGCCGTCTCTCTGCGCATACGCTTGATGCCTATGAGCGCGACACACGCCAGTTCCTGACCTTCATGACCGGCCATCTCGGTGGCCCGACGACGCTGCGCGATGTCGAAACGCTGCGCGCGGCAGACTTCCGCGCCTTTCTGGCCGCCCGCCGCAAGGAGGGCTCCGGTGCTCGCTCGGTAGCCCGCAATCTCGCCGGCATACGCTCCTTTCTGCGTCACCTTGAAAAGAAGGGACTTGTGAATGCGGCAGGCGCCGGCGCCGTGCGGTCACCGAAGCAGCCGAAATCCCTTCCCAAGCCGCTCTCCGACAAACAGGCCATCAACGTTGTCAGCAGCGACGCCCAGCTCCATGACGAGCCGTGGATTGCCGCGCGCGATGCCGCCGTCATGACGCTGCTTTATGGCTGCGGCCTGCGTATTTCCGAGGCGCTCGACCTGACGCCGACAGATGTCCGAACCGGCGCCACCACGCTGCGCATCACCGGCAAGGGCAACAAGACGCGCCTTGTGCCGCTGTTGCCCATCGTTTTCGAAGCCATCGAGAAATACCAGCAGCTCTGCCCCCTTCATCTTGACGAAGGCGAGCCGCTGTTTCGCGGCGCCCGCGGCGGCAAGCTGCAGGCAGCCATCATTCAGCGCGCCATGCAAAAGCTGCGAAGCGCCTTCGGCTTGCCCGAGACGGCGACCCCGCATGCGCTGCGCCACTCCTTCGCCACCCATCTCCTTGCCGGTGGCGGCGACCTGCGCACCATTCAGGAGTTGCTCGGCCATGCCAGCCTCTCCACCACCCAAGTCTATACCGGCGTCGATGCATCAAGGCTTCTGGAGGTGTATGATAGGGCGCATCCCCGCGCATAAGCCTTCGTTAACGCTGTCTCTTAAAGGAATATGCGCAAGCCCGGCGTAGAGCATGAGGCTTGAAGCACATGTGACCGGATTACCATCATGACGATCTCCATCGGCCACCGGACTTTCCATATCGCGCAGCCGGGCAGTATCCTGCTCTGGCTGATCGCCGCGTTTCACATGCTGCTTGCCGCCGCACTGCTCGCTGTCATCTTTTCCGTGACGCCAGCCGATGCTGCCGAGGATAGCTGCACCGGAAAGAACCTGCTTACCGAGTTGCAGCAGAACGATCCCGCCCGTTATGCCGAAGCCGTCAAGGAAGCGGATGCCACGCCGAACGGCAAAGGCATTTTCTGGAAGATCGAGAAGTCGGGCCTGAAGCCATCATGGCTGCTCGGCACCATGCATGTCACCGATCCGCGCGTGTTGAACCTGCCGCCACGTGCCCAGGAAGCCCATGACGACGCCGATACGATCGTGATCGAATCCGACGAGATCCTCGACGAGAAGAAGGCGACCGCAGCCCTTCTGATGAAGCCCGACCTGATGATGTTCACGGACGGCACCACCATCGAAAAGCTTCTTTCCCCTGAAGATTACACCCGCCTCGAAGCCGGGTTGAAGCAACGCGGCATTCCGCTCTCGGCCGTTTCCCGCATGCGGCCCTGGATGATTTCAAGCGTCGTGGCACTTCCTGCCTGCGAGATCGCCCGCAAGGCGAAGGGCGTGCAGTTCCTCGACCAGAAGATCGCCGCCGATGCGGCTGCCGAAGGCAAGCAGGTCAAGGGGCTGGAAACCCTGGCCGAACAGCTGCAGGCCATGGCCGAGCTGCCGGTCGCATTTCATCTGAAGTCGCTGATCGAGACACTCGAGCTCGGAGCCAAGATGAACGACGTCGTCGAGACCATGACCGACATCTATCTCTCCGGCGATATCGGCATGACAATGCCGATGTTGAAGACCGTCTCGCCCGAAGGCAGCGATGAGGACAGCGATTACGCTGCCTTCGAACAGCGCGTCATTCTTGATCGCAACAAGGTGATGGCCGAACGCGTCGCACCCATCCTCGCCAACGGCAACGTCTTCATGGCTGTCGGCGCCCTGCATCTGCCGGGCAAGGACGGGGTTATCGAACTGCTGCGCCAGCAGGGCTTCACCGTCACAGCGGTGAACTGACCTGCTAGAGCCTTTAACCGATTGTCATCCGCCGCAAGACATCGGTCTTCCAGTAAAACTGGTGAACCAGCGCGCCGAAGACATGGGCAGCAATGACGATCCAGAGGATCAGCTTCAGGACGTCAGCATGCAGCGATCCCAGCGCTTCCGCACCGAAATAATATGCCGCGATGCCTGACGCCGGCAGGGCGAGCAGCAGCAGATAAAGGCTTGTATGCGCGAGCCGCGCGGCAAGCCGAAAAATTGCCGGCTCGTCTGCGGATTCAGGCGGTACGCCCTTCACGAAGCGCAGACCGAGCCTGAGGATCGTCACGAGCAGGATTGCGATACCGACATAGGCGTGGATATTGGCCGAAGCGATCTGTTCCGGCGATGGCGTGCCGCCATGACGGACAAGCCGGTACCAGGCATTCATGCCGTCAGGCAAAAGAAGATTGAAGAGGACCAGGAGCACGGTCGCCCAGTGAAGGAAACGCTGGGAGAGGCTGTAGCCGACAACGACGCGATCATTCATTTTCTTGGCTTTCGTCAAATAGTTAGCGAAACTTGCCTACCAAATAAAAACGCCGCCTGCCCGAAGGCAAGCGGCATTATGAATGATTGCTGATATTTAATCTTACAGATGGATCGGCTTGAAGAACGCGGCGAGTGCTGCCTCCTTCACGGCTTCCGACATGGTCGGATGCGCGTGGCAGGTGCGGCCGAGATCTTCTGCAGAGCCGCCGAATTCCATCAGCACGGCGATCTCGTGGATCATCTCGCCGGCACCGAAGCCAACGATATGGCCACCGAGCACGCGGTCGGTTTCATTATCGGAGAGGATCTTGACGAAGCCGTCCGTCGCCAGCATGGCGCGGGCGCGACCGTTGGCCGAGAACGGGAACTTGCCGACCTTGTAGGCGACGCCTGCAGCCTTCAGCTCTTCCTCGGTCTTGCCGACGGAAGCGACTTCCGGCTGCGTGTAAACGACGCTCGGGATGACGTCGTAATTCACATGGCCGTGCTGGCCGGCGAGGATTTCGGCAAGCGCGACACCCTCGTCTTCGGCCTTGTGCGCCAGCATCGGTCCCTGCACGACGTCGCCGATCGCATAAATGCCCTCGACATTGGTCTTGAAGTGACCGTCGATTTCGACGCGACCACGATTGTCGAGCTTGACGCCTGCTTCTTCCAGACCGAGGCCTGCCGTGTAGGGAATGCGGCCAGTGGAGATCAGAACGACATCGGCTTCGAGCGTCTGGGTAGAACCACCGGCCACCGGCTCGAAAGTCACCTTGGCGCCCTTGTCACCCTTTTCGACGCCCGTCACCTTGGAGCTCAGTTTGATGTCGATACCCTGCTTGCCCAGCATGCGCTGGAACTGCTTGGAAACATCGCCATCCATCGCACCGAGAATCTTGTCGAGATATTCGACGACGGTAACCCTTGCGCCGAGGCGCGACCAGACCGAGCCGAGCTCGAGGCCGATGACGCCGCCACCGACGACGATCATGGTCTCCGGCACCTTTTCCAGCGCAATGGCGCCGGTGGAGGATACGATGATCTTTTCGTCGATATCGACCTTGACGCCCGGAATGCCGGCAACGTCGGAACCCGTGGCGATGACGATGTTCTTGCCTTCGATTTCCTGAACCGTGCCGTCTTCGGCGGCCACAGAGACCTTGCCGGCGGAGACGATCTTGCCGGTGCCATGGAAGGTGTCGATCTTGTTCTTCTTGAACAGGAAGGCAACGCCATCGACGTTGGACTTTACCGTCGCATCCTTGTGCGCCAGCATCTTTTCGAGATTGAGCTTGGGAGCGGCGACTTCGATGCCGAGTTCTTCCATGTGATGCGTTGCATGGAACATTTCGGAAGCATGCAGCAGCGCCTTGGAGGGGATGCAGCCGACATTCAGGCAGGTGCCGCCATAGGTCGCGCGCTTCTCGACGACGGCCACCTTCAGGCCGAGCTGGGCAGCCTTGATTGCCGCGACATAGCCGCCAGGGCCGGTTCCGATAACAATCACATCATAGGACATTGCTTTTTCCCTTTGCGTTATTGACTAGCGCCCGCCGCTCACATTGAGGATCGCGCCTGTTATGTAGGAGGCCGAAGGGGAAAGCAGATAGACGATCGCATCGGCCACCTCCTCCACCTGTCCGGTTCGCTTCATCGGGATCGATGAAGCCATTTCTTTCGGCTTGTCCGGCTGGCCGCCGGTAGCATGGATATCCGTTTCGATGATGCCGGGCCGAATCGCATTCACCCTGATGCCCTCATCGGCAACTTCCTTGGAAAGCCCGATCGTGAAGGTGTCGATGGCAGCCTTGGACGCGGCATAATCGACATATTGCTCCGGCCCGCCGATCACCGCAGCCATGGAGGAGATATTGACGATCCCGCCACCCCGGCCACCATGCTTCGTCGACATGCGCCGCACCGCCTGACCGGCGCAGAGGATGGAACCAGTCACATTGATCCGCATCATTCGCTCAAGGCGCTCGGCGGTCATCTCATCGACGCGGGCGATATAATCGACGACACCGGCATTGTTCACCAGTCCGTCCAGCCGCCCGAAATGGCGGTCGACCGCTTCGAACATCGACAGGATATCCGTGGCATTACCGACATCGCCCTTGATTGCGATTGCGTCTCCGCCGGCCGTCTTGATCTCCGAAACCACGGCGCTTGCCGCCGCCTCGTTCGAGGCGTAGTTCACCGCAATCCGCCAGCCCTGACGCGCAGCAACCAAGCAAGCGGCGGCACCGATACCGCGGCTGCCGCCGGTAACGAGCAAAACGGGACCGTCAGTCATTGTGCGCATCCCTTGAAATCGAGAACATCCCAAGGCGCGACCTTGGCCTTGCCGTCACCCCAGGCAGAAGATTGGCGGATCGCCGGGCCAAGGCCGGGAAAGACAATCTTTCCCGCTGCCGAGCTGTCGCCGGACTGCAGATTGTCGAGCCCGCCATCGGCAGTTGCGCGATAGACGAAGCCCTGCCAGACCGTGCAGGCATCGAGATCGGCACCCGTGACGTCGCCATCCGGGCAGTTGAACAACACCATGCCCATGGTCCGCTCCGGATCGTCGGAGGACATGACATAGCCATCCATGACGACTGAGGTCTTGAGCGCACTGAGCTTGAACCGGTGGCTTGACGTCACAGCTTCAGACGCAATCGGTGAAAAGCGCAGCTCATAGGCACCGTCGCGATCGGCGTAGATCGCCTTGCCCTGCTTGCACTCAGCGGCAATAGCCGAAGCCGGCGCGCAGGAAAGCACGGCGATCATCATCGCGACTATACCTTTAGTCAGCATGTGCCCTGCTCCGCTCATTGATGGTTCGGCTCTCTGCGTCCGTCAGCGTTCTCGGCGACCTGGAAATCCGTCAGCAGCACCAGCGGACGTCCGTCCTTGGCCAGGCCCCAGAACGCCGGATAGAAGCCGTCGCCCCAGCCGCTCCAGAACATTGCCACATTGCCCTTCTTGCCTTCCATCGGCCGGTGCAGGGCATAGACACCCTTGCTGGCATCGAGTTCGGAGGCGACTACGTCGTCGTAATAATTGACGTCAGAACCCGGCTTCTGAGCCTGCACCTGCTGCTCGCGTTGTCCGATCAGCACGAGCGTGTCGGCATCCATGTAGCTGCCAAGGCCGGCATCGACGGGATAACCGAAGATCTCGTCATCCTTCAGCGTTCCCACATCCTGACCCGGCAAAGTCGCAAGCTCCCAGTGATCGGGCTTGCCTTCGGCAAAGCGCATGCTTGCCGCCGCAACCCGACCGAAAGCCTCATAGAGCCGCACCGGATAATCGCCGACAGGAACCGTTTTCGCCAATGCCGGCCGATCCGGCTGTGCCAGTGGATCTGCGGCAACGATACGGCCCGAGGTCAGCTCGACATTGCCCATGTCGATAATCTTGATCGAGCGTGCGGAAAGCTGCGCATCATCAAGCGATACGAAGTCGAAATTGCTGCTCGCCTTGTTCACATCGAAGGCGAGAGTCGAGACCGGCACGAAGGCAACCGTGGCGCAGAATACTGCGCCCGCCGCTCGCATGATCCGGTCTCGCATCGCAGAACGCTCCGCTTAGAGGTCCAGAACCAGACGTTCCGGATCTTCCAGGCTTTCCTTGACGCGGACGAGGAAGGTGACCGCTTCCTTGCCGTCGACGATACGGTGGTCGTAGGAGAGCGCCAGATACATCATCGGGCGGATGACGACCTGACCGCCGATGGCGACGGGACGCTCCTGGATCTTGTGCATGCCGAGAATGCCCGACTGCGGTGCGTTCAGGATCGGCGAAGACATCAGCGAACCATAGACACCACCGTTGGTGATGGTGAAGGTGCCGCCCTGCATCTCGGCCATGGAGAGCGAGCCATCACGGGCAGCCTTGGCGAGACGGCCGAGTTCCTTCTCGATCTCAGCGATCGACATCTGGTCGGCGTCGCGGATGACGGGAACGACGAGGCCCTTGTCGGTACCGACGGCCATGCCGACATGGCAGTAGTTCTTGTAGATGAGGTCAGTGCCGTCGATCTCGGCGTTGACAGCCGGCAGTTCCTTCAGCGCATGCGTCACGGCTTTGGTGAAGAAGCCCATGAAGCCGAGCTTCACGCCATGCTTCTTCTCGAAGACATCCTTGTACTTGTTGCGCAGATCCATGACGGCCTTCATGTCCACCTCGTTGTAGGTGGTCAGCATGGCAGCCGTGTTCTGTGCATCCTTGAGGCGCTTGGCGATCGTCTGGCGCAGGCGCGTCATCTTCACACGCTCTTCGCGGCCGGCATCTTCGACCGTCGAAGGGCCGCGCGGCGCAGCAGGGGCAGCCGGGGCCGCGGCCGGAGCCGTTGCAGCCTTGGCGACGGCAGCGATGACATCGCCCTTCAGGACCTGGCCACGCTTGCCGCTGCCATCGACCTGATCAGCCGAGAGATTGTTTTCCGCCAGCATCTTTGCCGCGGCCGGAGCCGGCGGCATGGAGGATACGGAAGCGCTCGAAGCAGCTGCGGCAACGGCAGCAGCCGGTGCGGCAGGAGCAGCAGGCGTCGGAGCCGGAGCGGCAGGCGCTGCTGCCGGGGCAGCGGCAGCAGGAGCAGCAGCGGCACCTGCACCTTCGGCGATCTGGCCGAGAAGGGCGCCGAGACCAACCGTCTCGCCAGCCTGGGCGACGATTTCCGAAAGCGTGCCGGAAGCCGGAGCCGGAACTTCGATGGTCACCTTGTCGGTTTCAAGCTCGAGAATCGGCTCGTCGGCCTTGATGACGTCGCCGACCTTCTTGAACCAGGTGCCGACGGTTGCCTCGCTGACGGATTCACCGAGTGTTGGAACGCGGATTTCTGTGGCCATTGTTCAAATCCTGATTGTGCTTGTTATCGTGTTAGACGGCGGACCCGGCCTGCTGCCGGAGAATGACTGAGGGCATTGGCAAGACATCGAAACGAAAACCGAAGCCGGAAGTGACGATCGGGTCCGCATCGGCAAGGGCCTTCGCCGCCGCCTGATCCGCAACCTCGACGATGGCGACGCCGAAAGCCCCTTCACCCTCGAAGACAGGACCGACGGCAATCGCCGATCCTGCAAGAGCGTTCTGGTGCCAGTATTCGGCATGGCGCTTCATCGCCGCCATTTCCTCCCCGGTCCCGTCATGCGGGAATGTGGGGCGCGGCGGCACAAGTCTCATGAAGAAATATGCCATCGCGCTCCCCTCCTTTTGTTAGCCGCCCAGCGCATCCTCAAGGAACGCGGCGAGCTGCGACAGGTGCTTGGACATCAGGCCCGTTGCCGGCGAAGCGGCGGCCGGGCGTCCCGTGTAGCGAACGCGCTGGTACTTCGCATCGATATGGGCGAGCACCCATTCCAGATACGGGTCGATGAACGACCATGCACCCATGTTCTTCGGCTCTTCCTGGCACCAGACCATCTCGGCGTTGCGGAAGCGGGACAGCTCGTTGATGAGTGCCTTGGCCGGGAACGGATAGAGCTGTTCGATGCGCAGCAGGTAGATATCGTCGATGCCGCGCTTTTCGCGCTCTTCCAGCAGGTCGTAATAGACCTTGCCGGTGCAGATGACGACGCGACGGATCTTGGCATCCTTCTGCAGCTTGATCGGGCCGTCCTTGATGACCTCCGCATCGTCCCACAGGAGACGATGGAAGGAGGATTCGCCGGCCATTTCGGCAAGCGTCGAGACAGCGCGCTTGTGACGCAGCAGCGACTTCGGTGTCATCAGGACCAGCGGCTTGCGGAAGTCACGCTTCAGCTGGCGGCGCAGGATATGGAAGTAATTCGCCGGCGTCGTGACGTTGGCGACCTGCATGTTGTCTTCCGCGCAAAGCTGGAGATAGCGCTCCAGACGGGCCGACGAGTGTTCCGGACCCTGGCCTTCATAACCGTGCGGCAAAAGGCAGACGAGGCCCGACATGCGCAGCCACTTGCGTTCGCCAGACGAGATGAACTGGTCGAAAACGACCTGCGCACCGTTTGCGAAGTCGCCGAACTGGGCTTCCCAGAGCGTCAGCGCATTCGGGCGAGCCAGTGAGTAGCCGTATTCGAAGCCGAGAACGGCCTCTTCCGAAAGCATCGAGTTGATGACTTCGTAACGGCCCTGCGTCGGCGACAGGTTTGCCAGCGGAATGTAGCGCTCTTCCGTTTCCTGATCGTAGAGAACCGAATGACGCTGCGAGAAGGTGCCGCGTTCGCAATCCTGACCGGACAGACGGATCTTGTGGCCCTCTACGACGAGCGCACCGAAAGCCAGCGCCTCGGCCATCGCCCAGTCGAGGCCTTCGCCGCTCTGGATCATGTTGGCGCGGTTTTCCATGAAGCGCTGGATCGTGCGGTGCGCATTGAAGCCCGCAGGAATTTCCGACAGCTTGCGGCCGATATCCTTGAGCGTCTTCATCGGTACGGCGGTCTTGCCGCGCCGCTGTTCGTCGGCATTGTCGGCCGTGCGCAGGCCGGACCATTCACCGTCCAGCCAGTCGGCCTTGTTCGGCTTGTAGTGCTGGCCAGCCTCGAACTCCTGCTCGAGATGGGCGCGCCAGTCGGCCTTCATCTTTTCGACTTCGCCGTCGGTCAGCAGGCTTTCGCGAACGAGACGGTCAGCATAGAGCTGCAGGACCGTCTTGTGACCACGAATGACCTTGTACATCTTCGGCTGCGTGAAGGACGGCTCGTCGCCTTCATTATGGCCGTAGCGGCGGTAGCAGAACATGTCGAGCACGACAGGCTTGTGGAACTTCATGCGAAATTCCATCGCGATCTTCGCCCCATAGACCACGGCTTCCGGATCGTCGCCGTTGACGTGCAGGATCGGTGCTTCGATCATCTTGGCGACGTCGGACGGATAGGGCGACGAGCGTGAAAAGGCCGGGTTCGTGGTGAAGCCGATCTGGTTGTTGATGATGACATGCATGGTGCCGGCAACGCGATGACCGCGCAGACCGGACAGGCCGAGGATTTCGGCAATGACACCCTGGCCGGCAAAGGCCGCGTCGCCGTGGATCAGAAGCGGCAGAACCTTGGAGCGTTCCGACAGCGGGATGATGTCACCGTCCCAGACGGCTGCACTCATGTCCTGCTTGGCGCGAACTTTGCCCATGACGACAGGGTCGACGATTTCGAGATGTGAGGGGTTCGCCGTCAGCGAGACGTGCACCTTGTTGCCGTCGAATTCGCGGTCCGAGGAAGCACCGAGATGGTATTTCACGTCGCCCGAACCTTCGACTTCGTCAGGCGCGTAGGAGCCGCCCTTGAACTCGTGGAAGATGGCACGGTGCGGCTTGCCCATGACCTGGGAAAGCACGTTCAGGCGACCGCGATGGGCCATGCCGAACACGGCTTCCTTGAGGCCGAGATGACCGCCGCGCTTGAGGATCTGTTCGAGTGCCGGGATCAGCGATTCACCGCCGTCGAGGCCGAAGCGCTTGGTGCCCTTGAACTTGACGTCGAGGAACTGCTCGTAGCCTTCGGCTTCGACGAGCTTGGCGAGGATAGCCTTCTTGCCTTCAGGCGAGAAGGCAACGCCCTTGTCCGGACCTTCGATACGTTCCTGGATCCAGGCCTTCTCTTCCGGATTGGAGATGTGCATGAATTCGACGCCGAGCGTCGAGCAATAGGTGCGCTCAAGGATCTCGATCATCTCGCGCAGGGTCGCATATTCAAGGCCGAGCACGTTGTCGATGAAGATCTTGCGATCGTAGTCGGCAGCCGTGAAGCCGTAATTCTCGGGCGAAAGCTCGTGATAGTCTTCGACCGGAGCGGCGATGCCGAGTGGATCGAGCTTGGCGTGCAGGTGGCCGCGCATGCGATAGGCACGGATCATCATGATGGCGCGGACGGAATCGCGCGTCGCCTGCAGCACGTCGGCTGCGCCTGCCGGCTGACCAGCGGCTTCGGCCTTCGCCTTTACCTTGGTCTCGATGACCTTTTCGACGATGCCCCAGTCACCGTCGAGCGCCGAGACGAGATCGCCGCTTGCCTGAAGCGGCCAGTTTTTCTTGCGCCAGGAAGCCCCCTTGGCCGCCTTCTTCACATCAGCAGGATCCTCTTCCAGCGCCTTGAAGAAGGACCGCCACTGATCGTCGACCGAGTTGGGATCGTCTTCATAACGGGCGTAGAGCTGCTCGATATAGGCAGCGTTGGCGCCATCCAGAAACGAGGTGATCTGAAATTGCTCGTTGGCTTCTTGCCGTGCCATGGTGTTACGCGGACGCTTCCGCCCGCCTCCTGACTTAGATGAATTTGCCGGCTTCATCGCCGGCTGCCGCATTTCGATTGCCGCCTGTCCGCGGCGCATCCGTATTTCGCAAATGGAGAGCCGGACGGAAGCCGGAATGCCTTCTTCCGTCCGGGTATGTAAGTTGGCTTAGCCCTTGAGGACTTCAACCAGCGTCTTGCCGAGGCGGGCCGGAGACGGAGACACCTTGATGCCCGCCGATTCCATCGCCGCGATCTTCGATTCCGCGTCGCCCTTGCCGCCGGAAACCACAGCACCGGCATGGCCCATGGTGCGGCCCTTCGGCGCCGTGCGGCCCGCGATGAAGCCGGCCATCGGCTTCTTGCGGCCCTTCTTGGCTTCGTCCTTGAGGAACTGGGCTGCGTCTTCTTCAGCCGCACCGCCGATTTCGCCGATCATGATGATCGAGGTCGTGGCTTCGTCGGCCAGGAACATTTCGAGCACGTCGATGAACTCGGTGCCCTTGACCGGGTCGCCGCCGATACCGACAGCAGTCGTCTGGCCGAGACCTTCATTGGAGGTCTGGAAAACGGCTTCGTAGGTCAGCGTGCCCGAACGGGAAACGATCCCGACCGAACCCTTGCGGAAGATCGAGCCCGGCATGATGCCGATCTTGCATTCTTCCGGCGTCATGATGCCCGGGCAGTTCGGTCCGAGCAGGCGCGACTTGGAGCGCTCGAGGCGAGCCTTGACGCGCACCATGTCCAGGACCGGGATACCTTCAGTAATGCAGGTGATGAACGGGATCTCGGCGTCGATCGCTTCGATGATCGCATCAGCTGCACCTGCCGGCGGAACATAGATGACGGACGCGTCGGCGCCGGTCTTTTCCTTGCCTTCGGCAACGGTTGCGAAGATCGGCAGGCTTTCGCCCTTCGAGCCGGTCCAGGTTTCTCCACCCTTCTTCGGGTGGATACCGCCGACCATCTGCGTGCCGTAGTAAGCAAGCGCCTGTTCGGTGTGGAACGTGCCGGTCTTGCCGGTCAGACCCTGAACGAGGATCTTGGTGTCTTTATTGACGAGAATAGACATTCTTTCAGATCCTTCAAAATTAGCCGTTGATCGCCGCGACGATCTTCTTGGCCGCATCGTCCAGGTCGTCAGCCGCCGTAATGGCCAGACCCGACTCGTTCAGGATCTTCTTGCCGAGCTCGACATTGGTGCCTTCAAGGCGCACGACGAGCGGAACCTTGAGACCGACTTCCTTGACCGCGGCAATGACGCCCTCGGCAATGACATCGCACTTCATGATGCCGCCGAAGATGTTGACGAGAATGCCTTCGACCTTGGGGTCAGCGGTGATGATCTTGAAGGCTGCAGCAACCTTCTCCTTGCCGGCACCGCCGCCGACGTCGCAGAAGTTTGCCGGCTCCTTGCCGTAAAGCTTGATGATGTCCATCGTCGCCATGGCGAGACCGGCACCGTTGACCATGCAGCCGATGTTGCCGTCGAGCGCCACATAGGCGAGGTCCCACTTGGAGGCCTCGATTTCCTTGGCATCTTCTTCCGTCTCGTCGCGAAGCGTCTTGACGTCATCGTGACGGAAAAGAGCGTTGCCATCGAAAGACATCTTGGCGTCAAGGACGCGCAGGTGGCCATCCTTCATGACGATCAGTGGATTGACCTCGAGGAGAGCCATGTCCTTTTCACCGAAAGCCTTGTAGAGCGCCGGGAAAAGCGTCTTGGCGTCTTCGGCGGCAGCGCCGTCGAGCTGCAGTGCCTTGGAGATCGCGGCAACGTCGGCAGCCGTCACGCCGGCTTCCGGATCGATGGCGATCGTATGGATCTTCTCAGGCGTATCGTGGGCGACAGCTTCAATGTCCATGCCGCCTTCGGTGGAAACCACGAAAGCCACACGACCGACCGAACGGTCGACCAGCAGCGAGCAATAGAGCTCGCGAGCGATGTCGGCACCGTCTTCGATATAGAGGCGGTTGACCTGCTTGCCGGCTTCGCCGGTCTGTGCGGTCACCAGCGTGTTGCCGAGCATTTCCTTGGCATGCGCAACGACTTCGTCGATCGACTTGGCGAGACGAACGCCGCCCTTGGAATCGGGGCCGAGCTCCTTGAATTTGCCCTTGCCGCGGCCGCCGGCATGGATCTGGCTCTTGACGACATAAAGCGGACCGGGAAGCGACTTGGCGGCAGCCTCGGCTTCCTCAACCTTGAGGATAGCCACGCCCTCCGCGACCGGCGCGCCATAGCCCTTCAGCAGAGCCTTGGCCTGATATTCATGAATGTTCATGGGTTTGTCCCTATTTCGATTGCTTCAGCGCACCAATTACTTGAGGGAAGGCGCGATGTTGATGCAGGCTTCGCAGAGACCGGCAACGGCGCCGACGGACTTGTCGAAGGCTTCCTTCTCGGCCTTGTTGAGATCGATCTCGATGATGCGCTCGATGCCGCCAGCACCGATGACGGTGGGCACGCCGACATACATGTCCTTCACGCCATACTGGCCGGAGAGATAGGCAGCGCACGGCAGAACGCGCTTCTTGTCCTTGAGGTAGGATTCAGCCATTTCGATCGCCGAAGCGGCCGGAGCGTAGTAGGCAGAACCGGTCTTCAGGAGGCCGACGATTTCGGCGCCGCCGTCACGGGTGCGCTGGATGATTTCTTCGAGGCGTTCCTTGGTGACCCAGCCCATGGTGACGAGATCGGTCAGCGGAATGCCGCCAACGGTCGAATAACGAGCGAGCGGCACCATCGTGTCGCCGTGACCACCGAGAACGAAAGCCGTGACGTCCTGAACGGAAACGTTGAATTCCTTGGCGAGGAAGAGACGGAAGCGCGAGGAGTCGAGAACGCCGGCCATGCCGACGACCTTGTTGGCCGGCAGGCCCGAGAACTTCTGCAGAGCCCAGACCATGGCGTCGAGCGGGTTGGTGATGCAGATCACGAAAGCGTTCGGGGCATATTTCTTGATGCCGGCGCCGACCTGCTCCATGACCTTGAGGTTGATGCCGAGAAGGTCGTCGCGGCTCATGCCCGGCTTGCGCGGAACGCCGGCGGTGACGATGCAGACGTCGGCGCCTTCGATCGCGGAATAGTCGCTGGCGCCAGTCAGATTGGCATCGAAGCCTTCGACGGGGGAGGACTGTGCGATGTCGAGACCCTTGCCCTGGGGAATGCCATCGGCAATGTCGAAGAGGACGATGTCGCCCAGTTCCTTCAGGCCGGCGAGATGCGCCAGCGTGCCACCAATCATGCCAGAACCGATAAGTGCGATCTTGTTACGCGCCATTTCGCTTTTCCTTTGCGATCAAATTCGTCGGGCGACGCGCGGGCATCGCCCAATGTCGCAATCGCATAGACCTAAAGCCAAAAAATGGCAATGCATTATTTTTGGTGCAGCAATTTCAATCGTTTAGATATTAAAATTCTTACGTAAACGTAAGATAAATTGTCACCAAAGTGTTACTCGGCGGCGCGTTTCTCGTGATGCGCTGCGAGATATTCCGCGCTTCTCATCTCGAAAAGGCGCGATGCCGTCCGGTCGAATTCGAAGCCTTCGGTGCCTCGTCTCTCAACGAGCAGATCCTCGGGCATGGCAGCAGCGGAAGCGTAGAGGCGGGTGCCATGATCGTAGAGCGTATCGATCAAAATGATGAAGCGCTTGATCTGGTTCCGTTTTTCGGGGCCGAGCAACGGAACGTGATCGATGAAGACCGTATCGAAGCGCTCGGCGATGGCCAGGAAATCGACCGCACCCAGCGGCCTGTCGCAGAGATCGGCGAAAGAGAAGCGCGCCATGCGGTCGATGGCGAGCGGCACATGGATCGTTCGCCCCTTCATGGGAATTTCCATAGGCTGCGCCTTGCGGCCGTGCAGCGCCTGCGTCCACGACGCATCCATCGCCATGTCGGTACGCTCATCAATCGGGATGAGATAGACCGGCTGGCTGTTCAGCTTCTCCATCCGATAATCAGTTGGCGAATCGAGAGTTACGACCTCGACATGCTTTTTGAGGAGAGCAACGAAGGGAAGGAAGAGCCCGCGGTTGAGACCGTCCTTGTAAAGATTGTCCGGCTCGACATTCGACGTCGCAACGAGCACGCAGCCGCGTTCGAAAAGCTCGGAGAAAAGCCGCGACAGGATCATTGCATCGGCGATGTCGGCGACCGTGAATTCGTCGAAGCACAGCAGTTCCGCTTCCTCGAAAAGCGCGGCTGCGACCGGCGGCATCGGATCGGCCTGCTTCGTCTCGCCGTTCTTCAGCTTCAGCCGGTGGGCGGCGATGCGATTATGCACATCGGCCATGAATTCATGGAAATGCGCGCGCCGCTTCTTCCGGCATGGCGCCATCTGGAAAAACATGTCCATGAGCATCGTCTTGCCGCGTCCGACGCTGCCGTGGATATAGAGCCCCCTGATGCCGGTCTCGGTCTTCTTCCTGGAGGCAAACAACCAGCCGAGCGCGTTACTTTTGGTGGCAGGCCGCTTCTGCTTGAGGGAGGCGAGGACCCGGTCGAGGCTTTTGGCCACATCCATCTGGGCGGAATCGACCTGCAGCGTTCCCGAGGCCGTCAGCGATTTGAGCTGCTCGGTGACGCTGAGCGAATAGTCTGGCATTGGCTGCATGAGGGCTTGTCCGCCTATGCGTAACCAGCGGGTATCCGCCGGATTGACTTACCGGCTGAGATTGATCGCCTGTCCGGTCGCGGTCTGGCCGCTGAAGCTGTTGTCAGCCACCTTGTAGACAGCACCGAGCTGGTTGCCGCTGCGGTCCTTGAGCAGAACCTGCTTGCCAGAAACCTCCCAGGAACCCATCGCCGTCAATTCGCCGACGCAACCACGCGTGCCGCCGCGCGACCCGCTGCCGAGATTGGTGAGCGTCAGGAACATGTCGCAGGTGCCGTTGACACGCCAGCTGCCGACCATCGATTCCTTGGTGACATCAAGCGAAGTCGCCGGTGCTGCGCCACCCGGCTGAACACCGGCCATCGGGGCCGTGGACGCCGGAGCAGCGGGGAACTGCGAACTGCCCCCCGGAGGCGGAAGCTGACCGCCCTGCACGGAAGGCACAGGCTGCGCAGTCAGCGGCGGAGGCGCGTTATTACTGCTATAGTCATATGAGGTGCGCTGGCATCCTGCCAAGGCCAGAGCGGCCGTTAGACCCGTCACCACATATCGCAACTGCATCATCAAGCTCCCGAATGTCCGCCTCAACCGCAGAGATATTCAATTGTAAGTTCGAATTACCGTATTTCACTTTGGTTAATCAAGTCAGCACAAACCCAAAATGCCTTCGTGACACCTATGGCGCAACCGGCACAATTCAACCGTCCGCTCGTGGGACTTCTTGCTGGTAAAATATGTCAGCAAGGTGTTGTGCCCGGCCGTCTCGTTCTTGATCAGGTTTGATCTGTTCTGCGACGTCGAGATAACGCTCGATTGATTCCGGTAGAGGCGTCGACGCTCACACGCGACGCTCGACCATCATCTTTTTGATTTCTGCGATTGCCTTGGCCGGGTTCAGACCCTTCGGGCAGGTCTGCGCGCAGTTCATGATCGTGTGGCAACGGTAGAGGCGGAACGGATCCTCGAGATTGTCGAGGCGCTCGCCAGTTGCTTCGTCTCTGGAGTCGATCAGCCAGCGATAGGCCTGCAGCAAAACGGCCGGACCGAGGTAACGGTCGCCGTTCCACCAGTAGCTCGGACAGGAAGTCGAGCAGCAGGCGCACAGGATGCACTCGTAGAGGCCGTCGAGCTTCTGGCGGTCCTCATGGCTCTGTTTCCATTCCTTGGCCGGCGTCGGCGAAACCGTCTTCAGCCAGGGCTCGATGGAGCGATGCTGCGCATAGAAGTTGCTGAGATCGGGAACGAGATCCTTGACGACGGGCATATGCGGCAACGGATAGATCTTCACAGTGCCCTTGATGTCGTCCATGCCCTTGGTGCAGGCGAGCGTATTCGTACCGTCGATATTCATCGCGCAGGAACCGCAGATGCCTTCACGACAGGAGCGGCGCAGCGTCAGCGTCGGGTCGATCTTGTTCTTGATGTAGAGCAGTGCATCGAGAACCATCGGCCCGCAATCATCGATGTCGACGTAGAAGGTGTCGATCGACGGGTTCTGGCCGTCATCCGGGCTCCAGCGATAGACGCGGAACTCACGGGTGTTCTTGGCGCCCGACGGCTTCGGCCACACCTTGCCTTCGCGCATCTGGGAATTCTTGGGGAGAGCGAGTTCAACCATGTCAGGTTCCTCTGATCAGTATACGCGAGCCTTCGGCTCGATCTTGTGAGGATCGATGCCGTCTGCGATGAGGTCGGTGTGGACAGGCCGGTAGTCAAGCTTCACGTCGCCCGCCTCATTCACCCAGGCCAGCGTGTGCTTGCGCCAGTTGACGTCGTCACGACCGGCGAACGGACCTGACGTATAGTCCTCGCGGGCATGCGAGCCGCGGCTTTCCTTGCGGGCCTCGGCACCGTAGATCGTGGTGATCGCATTGGCCATCAGGTTCTGCAGTTCCAGCGTCTCAACGAGGTCGGAGTTCCAGATCATCGAGCGGTCAGTGACCTTGATGTCCTTGAGTTCGCTCCAGATTTCCGAGATACGGCGGCAACCGGATTCCAGCGATTCCTGCGTACGGAATACCGCTGCGTCATCCTGCATGGCGCGCTGCATTTTTTCGCGCAGCACCGCCGTCGGCGTGCCGCCGCTGGCGTGACGCAGACCATCGAAACGATCCATGATCTTGTCGCAGGCGGCAACGTTCAGCGCCGGTACCGCAGACGCGCGGTCGATGACCTCGCCGGCGCGGATCGCAGCCGCACGGCCGAAGACCACGAGGTCGATCAGCGAATTGGAGCCAAGACGGTTTGCCCCGTGAACGGAGGCGCAACCGGCTTCGCCGACAGCCATCAGCCCGGGGATGATGCGCTCCGGATTGGAGCTGTCGGCATTGAGCACCTCACCCCAGTAGTTAGTCGGGATGCCGCCCATGTTGTAGTGGACGGTCGGCAGGACCGGGATCGGCTCGCGGGTAACGTCAACGCCGGCAAAGATCTTTGCACTCTCGGAAATGCCCGGCAGGCGCTCATGCAGCACGGCCGGATCGAGATGGTCGAGATGCAGGAAGATGTGGTCCTTGTTCTTGCCGACGCCGCGGCCCTCGCGGATTTCCAGCGTCATGCAGCGCGAAACGACATCACGCGAGGCAAGATCCTTGGCCGAGGGTGCATAGCGCTCCATGAAGCGCTCGCCCTCGGAGTTGACGAGGTAGCCACCTTCGCCGCGTGCGCCTTCGGTGATGAGACAGCCGGAACCGTAGATGCCGGTCGGATGAAACTGCACGAATTCCATATCCTGCAGCGGCAGGCCGGCGCGGGCCACCATACCGCCACCGTCGCCGGTGCAGGTATGGGCCGATGTCGCCGAGAAATAGGCGCGGCCGTAACCGCCGGTCGCCAGAACTACCATCTTGGCGGCGAAGCGATGGATCGTGCCGTCGTCGAGGCACCAGGCGATGACGCCGGTGCAGCGGCTGCCGTCATCCGACATGATGAGGTCGAGCGCAAAATACTCGACGAAGAATTCCGCATTGTTGCGCAGCGACTGGCCGTAGAGCGTATGCAGGATGGCGTGGCCGGTACGGTCGGCAACCGCACAGGTGCGCTGCACCGGCGGGCCTTCGCCGAAATTCTGCATGTGTCCGCCAAACGGGCGCTGGTAGATCTTGCCTTCCTCGTTGCGCGAGAACGGTACGCCGTAATGCTCGAGTTCATAGACCGCCTTCGGCGCTTCCATGGTGAGATACTGCATGGCGTCGACATCGCCGAGCCAGTCGGAGCCCTTGACGGTGTCGTAAAGGTGCCACTGCCAGCTGTCCGGCGTCATGTTCTGCAGCGAGGCGGCAATGCCGCCCTGAGCCGCAACCGTGTGCGAGCGGGTCGGGAATACCTTGGTGATGCAGGCCGTGCGGAAGCCCTGTTCGGCCATGCCGAGCGTGGCGCGCAGGCCGGCGCCGCCGGCGCCCACGACGATCACATCATAGGAGTGATCGACATAGGTATAGGCCTTCCCATTCTGAGCGGGTGAAGACGGTGCCATGATACGGTTATCCTACGAATGCGATTTTCAGAATGGCGAAGATACAGAGGCCGGCGACCACGATCGCGAAGAAGGTGTTCAGCATCAGGCTGATGATCTTCAGTCCTTCGCCATGAACATAATCCTCGATGATGACCTGCATGCCGAGCTTCATGTGAATAACGCCGGAGATGACCATCAGGCCCATGACGACGGCGACGAACGGGTTCGAGAGGGCGCGAACCACGTCGGCGTAAGGCGCGCCGGCATAGACGATCATGAAGATGACGAAGAAGATCATCAGCGGAACGTTGGCGACGGCCGTCAGGCGCTGGCGCCAGAAATGATCGGTGCCTTCCTTGGCGGAGCCGAGGCCACGAACCTTGCCCAGAGGAGTACGCATATCCATGAGTGCGACCTTCAGAAGCGAATGATGAAGCCGATCACCCAGACCAGCACGGTCAGACAGAGCGATCCGATGATATTGGCGATGGCGAGCTTGGTCGAGAATTCCTTCTCGAAGCCATATCCGAGGTCCCACATGAAATGGCGGAAGCCGCCAAGCAGGTGGTGCATGAGCGCCCAGGTATAACCGAGCAGGACGAGCTTGCCGATGATGCTGCCAAGCACCCAGTTGGCCCAGTCGTAATAGGCCTGGCCGGTAGCGGCTGCGATCAGCCACCAGACAATCAGCAGCGTGCCGAAGTACAGAGCGCCACCGGTGATGCGGTGAACGATCGACATGACCATGGTGGGAATAGGCTTGTAGATTTGCAGATGCGGCGACAGGGGCCGGTTTGTCACATTCGCCATCAGAACCTCGCGGCGTCTTCTCTAAGCTCCCGGAGCGCGGAGCGTACTCAGTCAACCACACGAATGACAAAATTCTGTGTGCGTTGCATCAATCCCGACGTTTAATCACCGAACCCCCTGACGACAAGCATAATTACAGCCTGCTTTTAATTTAATCGATTCGCGTTACCGGGAAGTTTCAAGCCGGGAAACTCGCCTCTCTCGCTCAATTTTTGGGCCGAGCGCACGCCTGCGTGGACAAGATCCGCCTTTTGGCGCAATCTCACGTTAACGATTTGTTAGCGTTTCGGAGTTTGGTCCATGTTTCGCAGTCTGTCCAAGACCACCCTTGCCCTCCTTGCGGTGCTGGCAGCACTTCCCGCCGCAGCAGGAGAGCGCAACTTCGATCATCGCTTTCCGCGCCATCACGGCTTTAATGACGGGTTTTTTCTCGGCAAGCGCACCCATTGGGATAGTGGCCTGCACTTCACACGCGACAATGTCATCCGCCATCGTCCACGCAGCCCTTTTCTGAAGCAGTTCAACTATCCGGGAACAATTCGCTACGGTCACAGCAACATCATCGTCATTGCGTCCCAGCCGCAGAGCTATGATCAGAATTACGGGAGCAACGGCCTCTACGCCGGGTCGTCCTATGCCTATCAGACGGACGGTGGGACCTATGTCGGCGGCGACAGGTACTATCGTCTGGCTGCGCGGGAACACAACCTTGCCCCGAAGGCTAAGGTCATCGATGTCGGTATTGCCGATGACCCCTGCTCTTATGAGGCCAGTGTCTGTGTCATCCGACCCTAAGGCCTGAATCGCCAGACCGTCGTCTTCTTGACCTCGCTGTCTTCAAGCGCCCGGGTGACGGGCACTTCATGGACGGCGCAGAATTCCAACCTGTCCTTTGGCAAATAGGCGCGCCCGGGATCGCCGACCAGCACGTCCTTGCCCTCGGCTGCGAGCGTCTCGAACCACGGAACCAGCGCTTCGGCGAAAGCCCTGTCGTAGAAGACATCGCCGGCGAGCACGACATCCACATCGAGGTCTCGCCCGATAAGATCGGTCCTGTCGAAATCCAGCAGGACCGAATTAGCGGCTGCATTCACGCGCACCGCCGTCTGCGACCATGGATCGATATCCGCGGCCATCACTTTGACAGCGCCAGCCTTGCTTGCCGCAATTCCAACCAGTCCCGAACCGCTTGCAAAATCGAGCACCCGCTTTCTTGCGACCGTTTCGGGGTGATCGAGAACATAGCGCGCCAGCCCCTGCCCGCCCGCCCAGGCAAATGCCCAGAAAGGCGGCGGCAGGCCGATCGCCTCAAGCTCCTCTTCCGTCTTCAGCCAGAGCTCATGGGCTTCGCTGGCCAGGTACAGCCGGATTTCCGGCACATGCGGCGGCGCAATCAGGCTGGTATTGGCGCGGATGAAGCTTTCCGGATCGGTCTTCAAAGCTGCTCAGCGCGGCGGGTTGTCAAAACCGCCCATGCGGCAGACCTCGGCCCATTCGTCCTCCGTCACCGGCTGGACTGATAGCCGCATGGAGGTGACCAGCGACATCTTGGACAGCTTCTCATTTGCCTTGATGTCCTTCAGCGTCACAGGCTTCGGCACATCCATGACGGCGCGGATATCGACGCAATCCCATTTAGGATCGCCCTTCGCCGTCGAATCCGGATGCGAGAGCGCACAAACCTCGACAATACCGACGATCTCCAGCCCATCATTGGAGTGGTAGAAGAAACCCTTGTCGCCGATCTGCATTGCCCGCATGTTGTTGCGCGCAAGGTAGTTGCGCACACCGGTCCATTCAGTGCCCTTCTCGCCAGCTGCCTTCTGCTGTTCCCAGGACCAGGCCGCGGGTTCGGATTTATAAAGCCAATGCGCCATCCCGCTTAAGCCTCCGGCTTGTTGAAGACCCAGTTGAAAGGCTTCACCTCGACGCTTTCGAACAGGCCGGCGAGTGCATAGGGATCGGCAGCGCCGAGTGCCTTGGCATCATCAACCGTTTCGGCATGGACGATCACGAGGCTGCCGTTGGGCTTGCCTTCCGTATCGAGGAACGGGCCGGCCATGGCAAGCTTGCCTTCGGCATTCAGCTTGTTGAGATAATCGAGATGAGTCGAGCGCGTCTCCATGCGCACATTGAGATGGCCGGACTTGTCCTTGCACAGAAGGGCGAAAAGCATGTCTGTCTCCTATTCGGTCGTAATCGGACGTGTCATCAATTGTTCGATGGCTTCGGATATGCCGAGCTTGCCTTCGATGATCGCTGAAACCGCATCGGTGATCGGCATCTCGACGCCGAGTTGCTCTGCAAGCCGGGAGGCAATCGCCGCAGCAAAAGCGCCTTCCACCAACTCGCCTCGGGAAGGGTCCACCTTTTCGCCGCGCCCGAGCGCAATGCCGAAACGCAGGTTGCGCGACTGATGGCTGGTTGCCGTCAGCACCAGATCACCGAGGCCGGAAAGCCCGCGCGCCGTATCGGCATTGCCGCCCTTGGCAACAATGAAGCGCGACATCTCGGCAAGCCCGCGGGCAATCAGCGCGGCGCGGGCCGAATCGCCGATGCCGCTGCCTTCGACGATGCCGCAGGCGATCGCCAGCACATTCTTCAAAGCGCCACCAAGCTGCACGCCGATGCGGTCGTCGGAGGCATAGAGCCGGAAGGTGCGGCTCGAAATCGCCTGCGCCAGGCGCTCGGCAACCTGCATGTCGGCCGCAGCGATTGCCATTGCCGTCGGCAGCCCCTTGGCGATATCGGCGGCAAAGCCGGGTCCGGAGAGCACGCCAACCGGATGATCAGGCAATTCGTGCTCCAGCATGTCGGTCAGAAGTGCACCGGTCTGCCGTTCGATGCCTTTGGCGCAGGTGACCACAACGGCATCCTTAGCCAGATAAGGACCATATTGCCGCGCGGCATCCGCCTGCGCCTGCGAGGGCATGGCAAAGAGCACGATGCCGGCATTGCCGATCGCATTCGCGTCAGCCGAAAATTCCAACGATTCCGGTAGCGGGATGCCGGGCAGTACCGCATCATGCAGCCGCTCGGTTTTGAGATCGTCAATCAGCGACGGATCACGGCCGACGAGAACAGCTGAATTGCGCCCGGTCAGCGCAATGACAGCGGCAAGCGCCGTGCCGAAAGCGCCCGATCCGACGACGGCGATGTGTTCGCTCATGCCTTGGCTCCCCGCTTTCCGAATCCGATCAAGGTCTCGGCCTTTGAATCGAGCGGCCAGCGCGAGCGCGGCTGTACATCGAGATCGTCGGGAGAAACACCCTTCGCCATGCGCTCCAGTCCCGCCCAGGCGATCATCACCGCATTATCGGTGCAGAGATGGAGCGGCGGCGCAATGAAGCGGAAACCGTTCTTGTCGCAGAGCGCTTGCAGCGTGCTGCGGATTTCCTGATTGGCAGCAACGCCCCCGGCAACCACCAGCGCCGGCTTTTCCGGCAGATCGGCAAACTCCGCCTTGAACCGCTGCAGACCGCGCCCGATGCGGTCCTTCATCGTGCGCGAAATCGCCTTCTGGAAGGAGGCGCAGATATCTGCCACATCCTGATCCGTCAGCGGCGCGATCTCGGTCGCAGCCTGCCGCACGGCCGTCTTCAGGCCGGAAAAGGAAAAATCAAGCCGCGCCTCGCCGACCAGCGGCCGCGGGAAATTGAAACGATCGGCATTGCCGTTCTTTGCCATTCGCTCCACCGCCGGGCCGCCCGGATAAGGAAGGCCGAGCAGCTTGGCCGTCTTGTCGAAGGCTTCGCCCAGCGCATCATCGATGGTCGTGCCCCAACGCTCGTACTCGCCGACGCCGCGCACGAGGATGAGCTGCGTATGGCCGCCGGAAACGAGCAGCATCAGATAGGGAAAGGAAAGTCCATCCGTCAGTCGCGCCGTCAGCGCATGACCCTCGAGATGGTTGACGGCATAGAGCGGCTTTCCGGCCGCCTTGGCGATCGCCTTGCCGGTCATCAGTCCGACGAGCAGCCCCCCTATCAGGCCGGGTCCCGATGTCGCCGCGATCGCATCGACATCCGAGAGCGACACATTGGCGCGCTTCAACGCCTCCTCGATAAGCTCGTCCAGCGCCTCGACATGGGCACGTGCGGCAATTTCGGGTACCACGCCGCCATAGGCGCTATGCTCGTCCAGCTGGGAAAGAACGACATCCGACAGCACGTTGGAGCGACCTGCCGCATCACGCTCGACGACCGCAGCAGCGGTCTCGTCGCAGCTTGTCTCGATGCCGAGGATACGCAGAAAGGGAGCCATGAAACCTGTTCGTTGATTGCGATAGGGGTTAAACCCGTTTACGAGAACTCCGGTAACAACGGATCAAAGCGGATGCAAACAAAACCTTTCCGGATCGGTACGCGCGGCAGCCCGCTGGCGCTCGCACAGGCCAACGAAGCCCGCGAACGGCTGATGGCAGCCCATAATCTGCCGGAAGAGATGTTCGAAGTCGTCGTGTTGACGACCAAGGGCGATCGCATCACCGACCGTTCGCTGGCGGAGATCGGCGGCAAGGGGCTTTTCACCGAAGAGCTGGAAGATAAGCTCGTCGCCGGCGAACTCGATTTTGCCGTGCATTCCACGAAGGACATGCCGACCACCCTGCCGGAAGGTCTCTATCTCTCGGCCTATCTGCCGCGCGAGGATATCCGCGATGCCGTGATCGGCCGAACCGCGCCGAAGCTGATCGACCTTCCGCATGGCGCAACCGTCGGCTCGTCCTCGCTTCGCCGTCAGGCGCTCATCCGCCGCATGCGGCCGGATATCAAAGTCATCACCTTCCGTGGCCTCGTAGAGACGCGCTTGCGCAAGCTGCAGGAAGGCCAGGTCGATGCGACGCTTCTGGCGCTTGCCGGCCTCAAGCGCCTCGGCAAGGTCAACGTCATCACCGATATCCTTGACCCCGATAATTTTCCGCCCGCACCGGCGCAGGGCGCGATCTGTCTTGAAAGCCGCATTGGTGACAGCAGGATCGACGACCTGCTGGCACCCATCAACGATACGCCGACCTTCGACACCGTCTCCTGCGAGCGTGCCTTTCTTGCCGCCCTCGACGGTTCCTGCCGTACGCCGATCGGTGGTTATGCCGTTTGCGAAGGCGATCAGATCAGGTTCTCCGGCCTTATCATCACGCCGGATGGTCGCCACCAGCATGCGATCACCATCGACGGGAACCGCCGCGATGCGGCAGCACTCGGCACCCGCGCCGGACAGGACGTGCGCGAGAGAGCGGGCAGCACCTTCTTCGAGGACTGGAGCTAGGCCCACATGCGCGTGCTTGTTACCCGTCCCGCGCATTCGGGCGAGCGAACCGCTCAACGTTTGCGCGAACTGGGTCACGAACCGTTGTTGCTGCCTCTCGCTCGGCCCGTTTACGACCCGCAAGCGGCCCGATTGGCTCTGGAAAAAACCGCCGGGCCAGTTGCCGTAACGAGTGCGGAAGCCATGCGGACGCTTGAAGCTGTAGGCCCAGCACTCCAGCCTCACCTCTCCCGCATCCTCTTTGCCGTCGGCGAGGCGACGGCGGATGAGGCACGCAGGCTGGGTTTCAATTCTGTCACGGCCTCGTCGGGCAGCGGCCGTGAACTTGCCGAGCTGATCGGGGCAAGCAATGCTGACGACCTCCTCTATCTCGCCGGCAATCCGCGCGCCGAAACTTTCGAAGCGAGACTGGTAGAACTCGGACGGCACTTCTCCGTGCTCGAATGTTACCGGATGGAGCTAGTCGCACCTGATCCGGAGACCGTAGCGGCACTTCTCACAAACTATCCTCCGGACGCGGTTCTTTTTTACTCTCGCCAGACGGCCGAAAATTTCTTTCATATCCCGCAGGTAGAGTGGCTCTTGCTGCAAATGCCCAAAATCCGTCTCATTTGCCTCAGCAAAACTGTTGCGGAGACCATCCCGCCGAGCTTGGGAAGAGCGCTGGAGGTTTCGCCGATGCCGGATGAAAAAAGCCTTTTGTCGCTGCTTTGAAGGCTTTAGCCGCCCAAATTTGATCTAACCTCTTCCCTTAATTACCATCCCTGTCTAGTTTCGTTGCGATGCAGGATAATGAGGACCTCATGGTATCGGGAAATCCGCCACGCCACTCGAAGAGTTCCGACGAACCGGTCACGATCGACCTGGACGCGCAGGACTTCGCCTCGGCAAACGATCCCGAAAAATCTGCCGAAGAAGCTGCGCAAGCTGCCGCCGGTGATGCACCTGTTGCCGAGGCAGTAGCGGTCGCCGAGGCTGGTGGCGAACCGCTGTCGGAACATGAGAGCGAACGGGCCGCGAGCGCACAGGAAGAACCTTCTGCGAAAGAGCTTCCGCCCGCAGAACCGGTACAGCCGGCCCCGCCGCAGAAAATTGCGGCAACGTCAGGCCTGATTGCCGCCGGCATCTTTGGCGGCCTTGTCGCCCTGCTTGGCGCTGGCGCGATTCAATATGCCGGTTATCTGCCGGGCTCCTCGACCCCGCAGACGAACTTTGCCGAAATGGCTGACCTCTCGGGCGAGATCGAAGGCCTCAAGCAATCTGTCGCAGGTCTTGCCGCCAGCCCGACACCTGCAGCCGATAACAGCGCCCTTGAAAAGCGCGTCGCGGCTCTCGAGGCGACACCTCAGACACCGGCATCCGGCGCCTCCACCGGCTCGACCGATGTCGACGCACTCAACCAGAAGATTGCGGATCTGACCGCTCAGATCGATCAGTTGAAGACGAGCATTGCGCAGGTCACCGAACAGCAGGCTTCCAACGGCGCCGACATGTCGAACCGACTCGCCGAAGCCGAAAAGAAGTTGAACGAACCGCGCGAGGACGTTGCTGTCGCCCGCGCCATTGCCGCCGCAGCTCTGAAGGCCGCGATCGATCGCGGCGGACCTTTCACCGCCGAGCTCGATACGTTCGCAGGCGTGGCGCCCGATGATCCTGCCGCAACCGATCTGCGCGGCTTTGCCGAAACCGGCGTGCCCTCACGCGCCGAGCTGATCCGTCAGGTTCCCGATGTCGCAACTGCAATCGTCGATTCCGTCAGCCAGCCAGATCCCAACGAGAGCTGGTCGGACCGGCTGATGTCGAGCGCCAAATCACTGGTCACGGTACGCCCTGTCGGCAATATCGAAGGCGAAAGCGTAGAAGCCATTGCCGCGCGCATGGAGGACAAGGTGAAGAACGGCGACCTGCCCGGCGCATCGGCCGAATGGAACAGCCTGCCAGCGACAGCAAAACAGGCCTCAGCCGCCTTCAAGCAATCGCTTGAGGCCCGCATCCGCGTCGAAGACCTTGTCAGTGGCGCAGTCTCCAAGGCCGTTTCCGGCACCGGCAAGGAAGGATGAGCATGGTTCGCCTGGTTATCTTCGCGCTCCTCGTCCTCGCTCTCGCTTATGGTTTTTCCTGGCTTGCCGATCGCCCCGGCGATCTGTCGCTGATCTGGGAAGGCCAGATCTACCAGACCAGGCTCATCGTCGCGGCAAGCGCCATCATCGCGCTGATCGCAGCCGTCATGGTGGCCTGGTGGTTCGTCCGCCTCATCTGGACCTCGCCGCATTCGGTGACGCGCTATTTCCGCGCCCGCAAGCGAGATCGCGGCTATCAAGCCCTGTCGACCGGCCTTATTGCCGCCGGTGCGGGCAATTCCTTGCTTGCCCGCAAGATGGCCGCCCGTTCGCGCGGCCTCATTCGCGCTGACCAGGAACCGCTGATCAATCTTCTGGAAGCGCAGGCCGCCCTCATCGAAGGCCGCTATGATGAAGCACGCTCAAAGTTCGAGGCCATGGCTAACGATCCCGAGACGCGCGAGCTCGGCTTGCGCGGTCTTTATCTCGAAGCCAAGCGTCTCGGCGCCAATGAAGCCGCCCGCCAATATGCGGAAAAGGCCGCCGACAACGCGCCCTACCTCCCCTGGGCCGCACAGGCGACGCTGGAATATCGCAGCCAGTCCGGCCGCTGGAACGACGCTATCCGTCTGCTGGAGCAGCAGAAGGCAGCCAAGGTTGTCGAAAAGGCCGAAGCCAGTCGCCTTCATGCAGTCCTGCTGACCGCCCGTGCCGACGACAAACTCGAAAGCGATCCAGCCGGCGCCCGCGACGATGCCCAGCAAGCGCTGAAGCTGTCGGCCGATTTCGTTCCCGCGGCCCTCATCGCCGCAAAGGCGCTTTTCCGCGAAGGCGGCATACGCAAGGCAGCCTCCATCCTCGAACAGGCATGGAAAGCTGGACCGCATCCGGAGATCGGCAGCGTTTATGTGCGCGCCCGCAGCGGCGATTCCACGCTCGACCGCCTGAAGCGCGCCGAGCGGCTGGAAGGCATGCGGCCGAACAATGTCGAATCCCTCCTCGTCGTCGCTCAAGCGGCGCTCGATGCGCAGGAATTCGCCAAGGCCCGCGCCAAGGCGGAAGCTGCAGCCCGCATCGAGCCGCGCGAGGCTGCCTTCCTCCTGCTTGCAGATATCGAGGAAGCGGAAACCGGCGACCAGGGCCGTGTGCGCCATTGGCTCGCACAGGCGCTGAAGGCACCGCGCGACCCGGCCTGGGTCGCCGATGGTTTCGTCTCCGACAAATGGCTTCCGGTCTCGCCGGTGACCGGCCGCCTCGATGCCTTCGAATGGAAGGCGCCCTTCGGCCAACTCGAAGGTCCGGTAGAAGAAGGTTCGACCGCCCCGCTTGAGGCGGCGCTGAAGACCCTGCCGCCACTGCGTGAAACCCGCCCGGAAAGCGTGGTCAACGACCACCGCATCATCGAGCTGGAACGCGCCGCAACGATTGCAGAAGCCGCGCGGCCTGCGCCCCTCGCGCCGGCATCGACGAAACCCGCCGAGCCGCCCGCCCGACAGCGGGCTCCTGCCACGCCCGAACCAAAACCTTTCTTTGGCGGCCTGCCGGATGACCCTGGCGTCCGTGACCCCAAGATGGAACCGGACCCCAAGACACGGCTCCGCCTTTTCTGAAATGGAACGAAAACTGCATGTTCGAACGCTTTCAGGCCTTCTTCCAGAATCTGACCGCCGACCGCCCCAAAGCAGGCTTTGCCCCGGATGATCCGCGGATTGCCGTGGCGGCACTCTGCATGCAGGTCATGGAAGCCGACGGTCAAATCAAGGACAGCGAGAAAAAGCGGCTGCGCAAGCTGTTGAAAGAGCAATATGCGCTCGACGGCAAACAGCTCGATGCCTTGATAGCCGCGGGCCTTGAAGCTGAAAGCTCGGCGGTTGATTATTTCCGCTTCACCTCCGATCTTAAGAGACATCTCAATACCGAACAGCGTCTGGAGCTGATCGGTATTCTCTGGGATATCGTCTATGCCGATGGCGAGCGCAGCGAGATGGAAGACCACGTGATCTGGCGGATTGCCGATCTCCTGGGCGTTTCTTCCCGTGAGCGTATTCAGAAGCGGCAGGAGGCGGCCGCAAGGGTTACGGACGCACAGGTGGTGCAGGATGACACTGACTGACAGAAGTATAAGACGCGACAGGCGCCCTATTCTCATCATTCTCCATCAGGAGCGCTCCAGCCCCGGTCGTGTCGGCCAGCTTCTCGTCCAGAAAGGCTATGATCTCGATATCCGTCGCCCCGCCCTTGGCGACCCCTTGCCCTGCACGCTTGAGAACCATGCCGGCGCAGTGATTTTCGGCGGCCCGATGAGCGCCAATGACCCGGACGAATTCGTCAAGGCGGAGATCGACTGGCTGGAAGTGCCGCTTAAGGAAAATCGCCCCTATCTCGGTATTTGCCTCGGTGCGCAGATGCTGGCCCGCAATCTCGGCAGCAAGGTTGCCGCCAACAATGACGGATCCACGGAGATCGGCTGGTATCCCCTGCATCCGACCGAAAAGGGCAGGCTCTTAATGCGTTGGCCGAAGATGGTCTATCACTTCCACCGGGAAGGATTTGAATTGCCCTATGGTGCGGAGTTGCTGGCAACCGGCGACGCCTATCCCAATCAGGCCTTCCGCTATAACGGCAATGCCTGGGGCCTGCAGTTCCATGCAGAGCTGACGCGGGTGATGATGCACCGCTGGGTCGTTCATGGCGCCCAGCGCTTCATCCTGCCGAATGCGCAGCAGGGACGCGAGCATCTGGAAGGCCGCATGCTTTTCGATGCACCTCTGAGAGCCTGGCTCGATGGCTTTCTGGACATCATCTTCGAAGGCAAGTCGATAGCGACTGAAGCCGCTACGCCGCTTTCCGCGTAGGCGCGTCCAGCGTATCGATCTTCCTGAGCTTCGGAAAACTGGTTGCCCAGATTGCGGCAACGGCGAGCGTGCCGACACCGCCGATGATGACGGCCGGGACGGCGCCGAAGACCGAAGCCATGGTGCCTGCCCTGAATTCTCCAAGCTCGTTGGAAGCACCGACGAAGACTGTATTGACGGCGTTCACGCGGCCGCGCAGATGGTCCGGCGTCCAGAGCGCGATCAGGCTTTCGCGGACATAGACGGAAATCATGTCTGCTGCCCCCATGATGGCGAGCGCAGCAATCGAGACCTCGGTATTCGTCGACAGGCCGAACACGATCGTGCCGAGGCCGAAGAGTGCCACGCCGATGAACATGTAGATCCCCGCCTTATGCTTCAGCGGATAGGCGGCAAGAAAGATCGCCATGATGATGGCGCCCACGCCCGGCGCCGAGCGAAGCAGACCGAGGCCCCAAGGCCCGAGTGTCAGGATGTCACGCGCAAAGATCGGCATCAGCGCGGTGGCGCCGCCGAGCAGGACGGCGAAGAGATCAAGCGAAATCGCCCCGAGCACCACCTTCTCCTCCCGGATATAGCGAAAACCGCCAAGGATCATGTCCCAGTTCCTGGCCTCTCCGATCGTCTTCTGCGGCGGTTTGGGGATCATGTAGAGGAGGATCGCACCGAGTACCGAGAAGATCACGGCGGTGGCATAGGCCGTCGATGCGCTAATGCCATAAAGCAGGCCGCCGATGACAGGACCGGTAATTGCCGCAAGCTGCCATGAAGATGAATTCCAGGCGATCGCATTGGAGAGATCCTTCTCCGGCACCAGGTTCGGCGCAAGCGATTGTACGGCCGGCGTCATGAAGGCGCGCTCGATGCCGAAGATCAGCAGCACGGCAAAGACCGGGATCGGCGAAAAGGTGCCGGTAAGCGTCATCGCCAGAAGCGCCAGCGTGCAGAGCGCGCCGACAAACGAGCAGATCGAGGCGATGGCGCGGCGATTGTGCCGGTCGGCCACGGAGCCGGTCACAAGGATCAGCACGAGGGACGGCAGGAACTGCACAAGCCCGATGAGGCCGAGATAAATTGCGCTCCCTGTCTGGTCATACATCTGCCAGCCGACTGCGACGCTGACGATCTGCTGCGAGAAGGAAAGCAGGAAGCGCGCAAAGAAGAAGCGGGTGTAAGACGGGTGCCGGAACGCGGCAAAACGATCTCCGGTAGGCGAAAGCGGCATGAAGCTTTTCCGAGGGAACGGGCGCCAAAAGCCATGTAAGAGCGGCCGTTAAACATGATTCACCGTGCTCTCCCACACGGTACTTGCCCGTTTAGTCGCCAATGTCTACATGTCTGTCAACAACGAATTGGAGACGACGATGATTGCGCTATTTCAAACCATTGATTTGGCTTTGCAAATTTATACTTGGATCCTGATTGCAAGCGCTATCTTTTCCTGGCTCTTTGCATTTAACGTCATCAATTCCAGCAATCAGTTCGTCAATCAGGTGGGGATGTTCCTCTACAACGTCACCGAACCTGTGTTGCGCCCGATCCGCCGCCTGCTGCCCAATCTCGGCGGCATCGATATCTCTCCGATTATCCTGCTGCTGATCATCTTCTTCCTGCGCTCCTTCCTCTGGACGACGATCTATCCGCTCTTCGTTTGAACCGGCCCTGGAAAAAATTCGACGATCATGTCCATCTCGCCATCCGGCTGACGCCGAATGGCGGGCGCGATGCCATCGATGGCATTGAGCCCGATGGTGAAGGCGGAATGCTGCTGAAGGCGCGCGTCACCGCCGTCCCGGAAAAGGGAAAGGCGAACAAGGCGCTGATCGCGCTCGTCGCCAAATCGCTCGGTATCGCCAAATCCTCCGTCAGCATCGCTTCCGGCGACACGGCGCGTAAAAAAATCCTCCGGATCGATGGCGACCCGGAGGATTTGATAGAAAAGCTCGAAAGGCTTCTGGCCTGAAGATCAGGCCTTTTCCTTCTTGGCGCGTTCGATCGCCTCAAGGATAAGCTCACCGGCTTCCTTGTAATCACCCCAGCCGTAGATCTTTACCCACTTGCCGGGCTCAAGATCCTTGTAGTGCTCGAAGAAGTGCTCGATCTGCTTCAGCGTGATTTCGGGAAGGTCGGTGTAATCCTTCACCTTGTCATAGCGCTGCGTCAGCTTTGGCGACGGAACGGCGATGATCTTCTCGTCCTTACCGGAATTGTCTTCCATTTTCAGGACGCCGATCGGGCGAACGTTGATGACGCAGCCCGGAACCAGCGGGCGGGTGCTGGCGATCAGCACGTCGATCGGGTCGCCGTCTTCCGAAAGCGTGTGCGGTACGAAGCCGTAGTTACCCGGATAGGTCATCGGCGTGTAGAGGAAGCGGTCGACAACCAGCGTACCGGCTTCCTTGTCCATTTCGTACTTGATCGGATGACCGCCGACGGGAACCTCGACGATAACGTTGACGTCTTCAGGTGGATTCTTACCGATTGAAACGGCATCGATGCGCATAGGAAACTCCCGCGAGATTGAATTGCGTCGAAGCCAGTTAATCGGTTTCATCTCGCAACGCAACATGCCTCGCAAGCAATGCTTAATATGCGAGGACACTCAAAAGTGGAATATTTTCTGTATCAAATGGCGCGGTTGCGAAGCCGTTATCAATTCCAGATGAAGCCGATCTTTTTGATCTGCTTATGGTCGAAATTTTCTATGCCCTCGCAGAAATCGATCCCGCCATGGTCGCGATAAAAGCTGGCGGCCGTCTCGTTTTCTTCCAGGCACCAGACGACCATGCCGTTGCAGCCGAGAGATTTCAGAAGTCGCCGGGCCTCGCCGAAAAGCATCTTGCCGAGGCCGATGCCCTGATATTCCGGACGCAGGTAGAGCTCATAGATTTCGCCCTCCTGCGGCAGCGCACGGGCACGGTTGAGGCCAAGGGTGGCATAGCCCGCCACGGTGCCTGCCACGTCGAGAACCAGTAGCGTTGCCGGGCCACGTGTCGCTTTGCGCCACCAGGTCTCCCCGCGGCGCTCAATCATGTGGCTGAGAGCGCGATGCGGAATGATGCCCGCATAAGTATGCTGCCAGGAAAGCCGATGGGCTTCCGATATGGCTCGGGCATCATGCGGTTCGGCCCGCCGGACATCAATCGACAACGTCTTCATAACGCTTACTCTGGTCCCGCTGGAGGCAATTAACCATCTGCGGCGACCGCAACGTGATCGATTGCCCACAGACTTGATATGTGGACGACAGAGAAAATTTAACGCTTTTTTAACGATTGTCACAAGAAGGAATCGACGCAGCGCACAATAAAAAACCCCGGCGCGAGGGCCGGGGTTTTAAGAGTTCCTCTAGGCTATCAGAGGGCTGCCTTCGACTTTTCGAAACGCTTGCGGTCGTTCGCGTCGAGATACATCTTACGCAGACGAATGTTCTTCGGTGTCACTTCCATCAACTCGTCGTCCTGGATCCAGGAGAGAGCGCGATCAAGCGTCATCCGGATCGGCGGCGTCAGCTTCACAGCTTCGTCCTTGCCGGCAGCGCGGATGTTGGTCAGCTGCTTGCCCTTGAGCACGTTCACTTCAAGATCGTTGTCGCGCGAATGGATGCCGATGATCATACCGGCATAAACCTTTTCACCCGGCTCGATGATCATCGGGCCGCGATCTTCCAGGTTGAACATCGCATAGGCGACGGCTTCGCCGGAAGCGTTGGCGAGCAGCACGCCGTTGACGCGGCCACCGATCACGCCCTTGTAGGGCTGGTAGTCGTGGAACAGACGGTTCATGATCGCCGTGCCGCGCGTATCCGTCAACAATTCCGACTGATAGCCGATCAGGCCACGGGTCGGTGCATAGAAACGCAGGCGAAGGCGGTTGCCGCCTGACGGACGCAGCTCGACCATTTCGGCCTTGCGCTCCGACATCTTCTGTACGACGACGCCGGAATGTTCTTCGTCGACGTCGACGACAACTTCTTCGATCGGCTCCAGAAGCTGGCCGCTTTCGTCCTTATGCATCACGACGCGCGGACGCGATACGGCAAGCTCGAAGCCTTCGCGACGCATGGTTTCGATGAGAACGGCAAGCTGAAGTTCGCCGCGGCCGGATACGTAGAACGAATCCTTGCCTTCGGCTTCTTCGATCTTCAGGGCGACGTTGCCTTCTGCTTCCTTGAAGAGACGATCGCGGATGACGCGGCTCGTCACCTTGTCGCCTTCGGTGCCCGCCAGCGGGCTGTCGTTGACGATAAAGGACATGGTGACGGTCGGCGGATCGATAGGCTGCGCTTTCATGGCTTCCGAAACGGCCGGATCGCAGAAAGTATCAGCGACAGTGCCCTTGGAGAGGCCAGCGATCGCGACGATGTCGCCCGCATGTGCTTCGTCGATCGCCGTCCGCTCGATACCGCGGAAAGCGAGGATCTTGGAAATTCGGCCGGTTTCGATCAGCTTGCCATCCTGGCCGAGAACCTTGACGGCCTGGTTCGGCTTGATCGAGCCCGATGCGATGCGGCCGGTGATGATACGGCCGAGGAAGGGGTTGGCTTCGAGGATCGTGCCGATCATGCGGAACGGGCCTTCTTCGACAGTCGGCTCCGGCACATGCTTGAGCACCAGGTCGAGAAGCGGAGCAAGACCCTGATCCTTCGGTCCCTCAGGATTGACGTTCATCCAGCCGTCGCGGCCGGAACCATAGAGGATCGGGAAGTCAAGCTGCTCGTCGGTCGCGTCGAGATTGGCGAAGAGGTCGAAGACTTCGTTGATGACTTCTTCGTGGCGGCCGTCGGGACGGTCGATCTTGTTGATCGCGACGATCGGGCGAAGGCCGACCTTCAGCGCCTTGGAGACGACGAACTTCGTCTGCGGCATCGGACCTTCGGAAGAGTCGACCAGAACGATCGCACCATCCACCATCGACAGGATGCGCTCGACCTCACCGCCGAAGTCGGCGTGGCCGGGGGTGTCGACGATGTTGATACGGACACCCTTCCATTCCACCGAGGTCGCCTTGGCGAGAATGGTGATGCCGCGTTCTTTTTCAAGGTCGTTCGAGTCCATCACGCGTTCTGCGACGCGCTGGTTCTCGCGGAACGAGCCGGACTGTTTCAGAAGCTCGTCGACGAGGGTGGTTTTGCCATGGTCAACGTGCGCGATGATCGCGATGTTGCGAAGTGCCATTTGTCATAATCTCTGAGGCTGGGGCGCTACGCTTAGTGGACGCGCCATTTACGTTTGGCGCGCTCATACCGTTTTTTTCGCGATTGCGAAAGGGGGTGGCACGCGAAAGCTGCGGCATGGCTTTTACCATGCCGCTTTAATCTATGTCATCAAATTGTCTTAAGCGTCGCTGCCTGTCAATTCCTCGAAGGTCGCAAGTCCCTTCTTGACCAGCATTGCATCCGGGCTTGGCAGCTTGCCGCGGAACGCCTTGTAGGCATCTTCCGGATCGACCGAGCCGCCAACGGAATAGATATTCTCCTTGAGCTTGCGCGCCATCTCGCCATTGAAGGCGTCGCCCGTTTCCTCAAAGGCGGCGAAGGCATCGGCATCGAGCACTTCCGACCACATGTAGGAATAGTAGCCGGCCGAATAACCACCGGAGAAGATATGCTGGAAATGCGGCGTGGCGTGGCGCATGACGATCGATTTCGGCATGCCGATCTCCGCAAGCACTTCCGCCTGCACGGCCATCGGATCCTCTACCTTGTCGCGCGCGTGGAAGGCCATATCGACCAGCGCCGACGAGGTGAATTCCACCGTGTTGAAGCCGGAATTGAAGGTGCGGGCTGCCAGCACCTTGTCAAGCAATGCCTGCGGCATCGGCTCATCGGTCTCGAAATGCACGGCATATTCCTTGAGGATGGCGGGGACCGTCAGCCAGTGTTCGTAGAGCTGCGAGGGCAATTCCACAAAATCACGCGAGACGCCGGTGCCGGCGACCGAGGGATAGGTGACGTTGGAGAGCATGCCATGCAGGGCATGACCAAACTCATGAAACAGCGTGCGCGCATCATCGAGCGAAAGCAGCGCCGGCTTGCCTTCTGCGGGCTTTGCGAAGTTGCAGACATTGTAGATGATTGGCAGCTCGCCGTGATGGCCGTCCTTCAGCGTCAGCTTATGCTGCGACTGGAAGGAGCTCATCCAGGCGCCCGAGCGCTTCGAACTCCGGGCGAAATAATCACCGAGGAAGAGTGCGACCAGCTTGTCGTCGCGATCGCGGATCTCGAAGACGCGTACATCGGGATGATAGGCTGCGATCCCCTTCTTCTCCACCGCGCGAATGCCGAACAGCCGGCCGGCCACGTCGAAGCATGCGTCGATGATCTTTTCCAGCTGCAGATAGGGCTTCAGCTCGGTCTCGGAAAAATTGAACCGCTGCGCACGGATCTTCTCCGCGTAGTGCCTCCAGTCCCACGGCATGACGTCGTGGTTTTTGCCCTCTGCAGCGATCAGGCCGGCGATATCGTCTTCTTCCTCATGCGCGCGTTGTACCGCCTTGGCCCAGACGGCCCGCAGCAGATCGTTCACCGCATCAGGCGTCTTCGCCATCGTGTTGTCGAGCTTCAGTTCGGCGAAATTGCCGTATCCGAGAAGCTTCGCCACCTCATCGCGCAGGGCAAGCGTCTCGCGAATGATCCCGCGGTTATCGGTCGCCCCGGCATTTTGGCCACGCGCCACCCAGGCCCTGAAGGCCTGCTCGCGGAGATCCCGCCGTTCCGAGAAAGTGAGGAAGGGCTCGATGATCGAGCGCGAGAGGGTCACGGCATATTTGCCCTCCTCGCCGCGTTCGCGAGCAGCCGCTGCCATCGCGTCGCGCAGGAAATCGGGAATGCCGGCAAGCTCCGCCTCGTCCGAAAGGATCAGCGCCCAGCCCTTCTCGTCGGCCAGCACATTCTGCCCAAAGCTGGTGCTGAGGCCGGCGAGCTTTTCGTTGATTGCCGCCAGCTTTTCCTGCTCGGCCTTTGGCAGTTTGGCACCCGATTTGACGAAACCTTTCCAGTGCCGCTCCAACACACGCGTCTGCTCCAGCGTCAGACCGAGGCTTTCATGTTTTTCCCAGAGCCTATCGATGCGCTTGAAGAGATCCGCATTCATGCCGATCTTCGAATAATGCCGGGACATCTTCGGCGATATTTCCCGCTCCAGCGCCTGAATGACATCGTTGGTATGAGCACCTGCCCGGTTCCAGAAAAGCGCGGAAACCCGCGACAACGCATCCCCGGCGAGTTCGAGCGCGACGACCGTATTTTCGAAAGTCGGCTCTTCCTTGTTGCCCGCGATCTCATCGATCTCTCTTTCGTGCGAGGCAAGTGCCGACTCGAAGGCGTCAGCGAAATCGCCATCGGCGACCGCATCAAACCGCGGCAGGCCATGAAGGCCATTCCAGTTGACAAGCGCCTGATTGAATTGACTGGGAGAAGACATATGAAAGTCCTTTATGCCGGCAAGTGGATCGGTAATATAGGAAGGTCATCACAGAATTGATATGTGGTTGACCTGGACTTTTGCTCGCCCGACTAAATCTTGGGGGCAAGAATTGATACATAAAAATTAACCAATCGTTAACGATTGACGCGAATCACGCCGAGACGCTAGTTTCACTTTAATCTTCATGTAAGAGGACATGCGTATGGAAATCTTTTCCGTGCGGTCTTCTCAGAGTTTGCTATTCAAAAATAATCCCAATAATAACGCAAAAAGTTCGAAGACCGCTGATATTACAATTGAGCCGAAGCCGACTGTCGCCCAAGGTTCATTCCAAATCGAAGACTCTGACAACAGGCAGGCGCTCGATTTTACAGCCGTCAGCCCGGGTGAATTGCGCAGCTATGCGCGCCAGGGCTACGACAACGGCCTGATCGATCAGAATACGTTTGCCGCAATATCCGAACCGCTGCCGATGCACGCGATTGATCCGCTCGGCAATGTCATCGACTTGTCCAACGTTACTGACGGCACGAGCTTCAACTTCCTCGACTACTATCGCAACCAGCTTCAGATCGCCATGTCGATCGGCGATCCGAATGAGGTTCAGACGCTGAATTCGGTCGTAGGCTTTCTCGTCAACGAGGCCTGATCAGGCCTTTCGCCAACCGAGCAAGCCGGGTGTGGCGTGCCACAGCGCTTGCACGGCAAAGCCCATGAAAAGTACGCCCGAACAACGGACGATCAGTCGTTCATGCGCTCGGTAGAAACGGCGTACGACGCCGGCGCCGATGATGCCTATCAGGATGATGTCAGCAGTGACGAAACCGACAAAGGAAATGCTGAGCAGCATCGGCAAGGCCTGGAAATCGAGCGCGCTCGCCGAACCGGCCACCAGTGCCGTGAAGGTCGCAAGCGCCACCGGATAGCCTTTCGGATTGGTCACGCCGAAAATCAATCCGCGCCGGAACGGCCGCTCCACCACCATCAGCGCCTGCCCCTCGGCCTTCGGCTTGGCATTGACGGCGCTCCAGCCGATCCAGGCGAGATAGAAACCGCAGGCAAGGCCGAGCAGATCGAATACGAAGGTGCCAATCGTCTTGGCTCCGACGATCGCAACCAGCGCCAGTCCCGACCAGATGATGTCGCCGACGAGATGGCCCATCATGAACAAGGCGCCTGCCTTGCGCCCCTGACCGGCGCCGATCCCGAGAAGCTGAAGAAAGGCCGGGCCGGGAATGAGCACATAAAAAAGCGCTGCCAGGAAGGCGCCGAGAAGCAGGGATAGCGGCATGGAAATGCTCCGGTGATGACAGGCCCAGCTTATGCGATACCCTTATCGCGTCAAGACTTTACAACTGCCAGCAGCACGGCAAAGAAGAACCCGCGCGGCAGAGCCGGCGGGCTTTTTGAGATCGCTTTGATATGGCTTACTTCTTCAGGTTACGCTTGCCGAGCGTGCGAAGACGCAACGCGTTGAGCTTGATGAAGCCGGCCGCATCCTTCTGGTCGTAGGCGCCCTGGTCGTCTTCGAAGGTGACGAGCTTATCGGAATAGAGCGACTTTTCGCTCTCGCGGCCAGTGACCATGACATTGCCCTTGTAGAGCTTCAGCGTCACTTCACCTTCGACATGCTCCTGGCTCTTGTCGATGAGAGCCTGCAGCATCTCGCGCTCCGGCGAGAACCAGAAACCGTAATAGATCAGCTCGGCATAACGCGGCATGATCTCGTCCTTCAGGTGCGCCGCGCCACGGTCGAGCGTGATCGACTCAATGGCGCGATGCGCTGCGAGCAGGATCGTGCCGCCGGGGGTCTCGTAGACGCCGCGCGACTTCATGCCGACGTAGCGATTTTCGACGAGGTCGAGGCGGCCGATACCATTGTCGCGGCCGTAATTGTTGAGCGCCGCAAGCAGCGTCGCAGGAGACATCTCGACGCCGTTGATCGAGACGGCATCACCCTTGCGGAAGCCGACCTTGATGGTGGTCGCCTTGTCGGGCGCAGCTTCCGGCGAGATCGTGCGCATATGCACGTATTCAGGCGCTTCAACCGCCGGATCTTCCAGGACCTTGCCTTCCGACGAGGAGTGCAGAAGGTTGGCGTCAACGGAGAAGGGAGCCTCGCCCTTCTTGTCCTTGGCGACCGGGATCTGATGCTTTTCGGCAAATTCGAGCAGGTCGGTACGGCTCTTGAAGGACCAATCGCGCCACGGGGCGATGATCTTGATATCGGGGTTCAGCGCATAGGCCGAAAGCTCGAAGCGAACCTGGTCATTGCCCTTGCCGGTTGCGCCGTGAGCGATCGCATCGGCACCGGTCTTCTTGGCGATCTCGATCAGGTGCTTGGAGATCAGCGGACGGGCAATAGAGGTGCCGAGCAGATAGACGCCTTCATAGACGGCATTGGCGCGGAACATCGGGAAGACGAAATCGCGCACGAATTCCTCGCGCACATCCTCGATATAGATCTCCTTGATGCCGAGCATCTCGGCCTTCTTGCGCGCCGGTTCCAGCTCTTCACCCTGGCCGAGATCGGCCGTGAAGGTGACGACTTCGGCGCCGAGCTCGGTCTGCAGCCACTTCAGGATGATCGAGGTATCGAGACCGCCCGAATAGGCGAGCACGACTTTCTTCACGTCTTTGTATGATGCCATGATGATGAGGTCCGTTGCATAGAGGCCGCGGCACACCCGCAAAGCCCGGTATCGCGGCACTTTTAGCGAGATTGGCGCATGACGCAAGTGCAACGAAGAAAGCAACCGGCCCGATAAGGTTTGACAGTGCAGAACGTGAGCCCATATTCGGCATCGTCCGAACAATGCTCCGAGGAGAGGCCCGTCCCGTGACGAATATTCAAGACATTTTCAAGAAATCCAATGTTGCGGTCATCACCGGTGGTGCGTCCGGCATCGGGCTTGCCGCTGCAAAACACTTTGCCAAGATCGGCATGAGCGTCGTGATCGCCGATCTCGGCGGCGATAGACTGGCGGAGGCCCGCGCCGAGCTTGAGCGTATCGTCGGCCAGGAACATGTGATGGCTGTCGAGACCGACGTTTCGCAGAAGGACCAGATCGAGGCTCTCGAACGCGCCGTGATCCAGCGCTTCGGCCGGGTGCATGTGCTGATGAACAATGCCGGCATCGGCCCGGAAACCTCCATTTTCAGCGGCCAGGCCAATTGGGACAACATCCTCGGCGTCAATCTTCTCGGCGTTATCAACGGCGTCAGAACCTTCGGCCCTGGCATGGCCGCCCATGGCGAACCCGGCCTCATCATCAACACCGGCTCCAAGCAGGGCATCACCACGCCGCCCGGCAACCCGGCCTACAACGTCTCCAAAGCCGGCGTGAAGGTCTTTACCGAAGCGCTGGAGCATGAGCTGCGCAACACCGAACGTGCACAGATTTCCGCGCACCTATTGATCCCCGGCTTCGTCTTCACCGGCCTCACGAAGGGCGATCGCCAGGAAAAGCCCGCAGCCGCCTGGACGCCGGAGCAAACAGTCGATTTCATGGTCGAAAGCCTGGAGCGCGGCGATTTCTACATCCTCTGCCCCGACAATGACGTGGCCCGCCCCGTCGACGAACGCCGTATGGCCTGGGCGATCGGCGATATCATCGAGAATCGCCCGCCGCTATCGCGCTGGCACAAGGACTATGCCGACAAATTCAAGACCTACCTCGAACAGAAGTAATCGGCGCCATAACAAGGTTTGATTGGTAATTTTCTGAAAGCCGGATAAGAGATCGTCGGATCTTTTTCCGGCTTCAGAGTAGAACATGGACTTCCTGCCGAGCTTTCCGACGCTTCTTGCCTTTGCCGCCGCCACCTTGCTGCTGGCGGCAACTCCAGGCCCTGACATGACCTTGTCGATCAGCCGTGCGCTGGCGCAGGGCAAGAAGGCAGCGCTATTCGTCGTTCTCGGCACCAGCCTCGGCATCGTCGTGCACACGATGCTGGTCGCATTCGGTATCTCGGCGCTGATCACCGCTTCGCCGACCGCCTTCCTGATCCTGAAGACCGGCGGTGCCGCTTATCTCTTCTGGCTGGCCGTGCAGGCAATCCGTTATGGCTCGAAGCTGACGGTCGCCAAGGCCGAAGGCCCGAAGGGCACGATGCTGTCCAACATTTCCTCGGGCTTCTGGGTCAACCTTCTGAACCCGAAGGTCATCATCTTCTTCATGACCTTCCTGCCGCAGTTCGTCAGCGCCAACGATCCCGCCGTCACGCACAAGCTGCTCTTCCTCGGCTTCTGCTTCATCGTGATCGGCATGCCGGTCAACGCGGCTGTCGTCATGGCCGCCGACTGGCTGTCGAGCTGGCTGCAGAACAACAGGAAGGTTCTGCGCGGCATGGATTATACCTTCGCCGGCGTCTTCTCGGTCTTCGCCGCCAAGATCCTGCTCACCCAGGCACGCTGAATTATAGCGCGCCATGCCGTGATCAGCCGATCAGCAGGGCATCGTCATCGAGCGTCTGGCCACGCATCTTGCGGAACATGGCGATGAGATCTTCGACCTGCAGGTTCTTTCTGTTGTCGCCGGCAACATCCAGAACGATCTCGCCACCATGCAGCATGATCGTGCGATGGCCGTAATCCAGCGCCTGGCGCATGGAGTGCGTCACCATCATTGTCGTGAGCTTGCGTTCAGAAACGATCTTTTGCGTGAGATTCATGACAAACTCCGCCATGCCAGGGTCGAGCGCTGCAGTATGCTCGTCGAGCAGCAACACTTCGGAGCCGGCGAGCGTCGCCATGACGAGCGAAACCGCCTGCCGCTGGCCACCGGACAAAAGGTCCATACGGTCCTTCAGCCGGTTTTCCAGCCCGAGATTCAGTTCTGCAATCCGCTCGCGAAAATAATCGCGCCTGTTGCCGCCAAGCGCTGAGGCAAGCCCGCGCTTCTCGCCGCGGCGGGCGGCGAGCGCGAGGTTCTCCTCGATCGACAGCGCACCGCAACTCCCGGTCAGCGGATCCTGGAAGACACGGGCGACGAGACCGGCGCGTCCCGCCGTCGATTTGCGCGTCACATCGGTCTTGCCGATCAGCACCGTGCCTTCGCTCGGCAGGACATCGCCCGCGAGCACACCGAGCAGCGTCGATTTGCCGGCGCCGTTGGAGCCGATAACGGTGACGAAGGAACCTTGCTCGATGGTCAGGCTGACGCCATTCAGTGCCTGTTTCTGCAGCGGCGTGCCGCGCCCGAAAACAACCTTGATATCCTTGACGCTGATCATGATGGAGCACCTCCGCGAAGGCGGGGAAGAATGAGCGCGACAGTCACGAGAACCGCCGTCACGAAATTCAGGTCGGAGGCCTGCAGGCCGATGACATCACTCGAAAGCGCGAGCTGGATGGCGATGCGGTAGATGATCGAGCCGAATACGCAACCGATCAACGCAATCAGGAGTCCCCGCCGCCCGAGTAAGGTCTCGCCGATGATAACGGCTGCGAGGCCGACGACGATGGTGCCGACACCGGAGGTGACGTCGGCAAAGCCGTTGGTCTGCGCAAAGAGTGCGCCGCCAAGCGCCACCAGCGCATTGGAAATCGCCATACCCAAATAGATCTGCCGGCTGGTATCGACGCCCTGAGCGCGTGCCATGCGGGCATTGGCGCCGGTCGCGCGCATGGCAAGCCCGGCATCGCTTTCCAGGAAGCGCCAGACGACGATGACGGCAAGAACAACCAGAACGCCGACGAAGAGCGGCCGCACATAGAAATCCCTGAGCCCATGGCCGAAGAAAGGGCTGATCATCGTATCGGCATTGATAAGCGCGACATTCGGCTTGCCCATCACCCGCAGATTGACGGAGAAAAGCGCGATCATCGTCAGGATCGAGGCAAGCAGGTTGAGGATCTTGAAGCGCACATTGAGAAGCGCCGTCACCATGCCGGCCGCAGCACCAGCCCCCATCGCAATCAGCGCCGCAAGCCATGCGTTGACGCCGGCGATGATCAGCACTGCAGTCACCGCCGCACCGAGCGGGAATGAGCCGTCCACCGTCAGATCCGGAAAATCGAGGACGCGGAAGGCAAGATAGACGCCGAGAGCGACGAAGGAATAGACCAGGCCGAGCTCGACGGCCCCCCAGAATGCGATTTGGCTCAAGGCTTTCAGCCCCTTTTTGTTACCGTTCCGCCCGTCGCGAAACCGGAGCCTTTTAATACCAACAGCCGCCCCCGTGCAAACGGGAGCGGCTGAATCTGTCTAAACCGTTGAAATGAGTGCTGCCTATTCGATGACCTTGTTGGCACGCGAAACAACACTTTCCGGCAGTGTGACGCCCATCTTGCCCGCGGCAGACTTGTTGATCACAAGGTCGCTGCCGGCCGCAGTCTTGACCGCGATATCACCGGGGTTTTCACCCTTCAGCACCCGCACGACGATGTCCCCGGTCTGCTTGCCGACATCGTAATAGTTGAAGCCGAGTGCTGCAATCGACCCGCGCGAAACGGAATCCGTATCGGCGGTGAAGAGCGGCAGCTTGCTTTCCTCGGCAACGGCGACAGCACCTTCGAGGGCCGAGATGATCGTATTGTCGGTCGGGACGTAGATCGCATCGGCACGGCCGACGAGCGCACGGGCAGCGCCCTGCACTTCGGCGGACTTCGTCGCAGCCGATTCAATGACCGTGATGCCGGCCTTTTCGGCTTCAGCCTTCAGCGCCGCCAGCAGCGAAACCGAGTTCGCCTCGCCGGAATTGTAGAGGTAGCCGATCGTTTTTACGTTCGGCAGGATTTCCTTGATGAGGGCGATATGCTCGCCGACCGGCGACATGTCGGAAAGGCCGGTTACGTTGCCGCCCGGCTTGTCCATGTTCTTGACGAGTTGTGCGCCGAGCGGATCGGAGACCGCTGTGAAGACGACCGGGATATCACGTGTCGAGGAAACGACGGCCTGTGCCGAGGGCGTGGAGATCGGCACGATGACATTGGGTTCGTCGCCTGCAAACTGGCGGGCGATCTGCGCCGCCGTTGCGGGATTTCCCTGCGCGGACTCAAAGACGAATTTGAGATTTTCGCCTTCCTTGTAGCCGGCGGCGGCGAGCGTGTCCTGCACGCCCTTGCGCACGGCATCGAGCGCCGGATGTTCGACGATCGCGGTTACGGCAACCGTGACATTATCGGCCTTCGCCGGCAGCGCCAGGGCCAGAGTTGCGGCAAAAGCCAGAAGAATTGAACGCATGAGTGTCCTCCAGGATGATTTTGAGAGCACTTTTAAGAAAAGCGTCCCCTTTAATCAATCGCGGAGAATTGTAGCGAGGATCAAACTTGCTGATCAGTCGTCGGCGCCGTGGTTGGCGATCATCATCGCTTCGAAGGCCAAGCGCTCCGTCTTTCGCATGCGTTCGGATTCCGACTTCAGCTGGCCGCAGGCGGCGAGGATGTCGCGGCCGCGCGGCGTGCGGATCGGCGAAGCATAACCCGCCGAATTGATGAAATCGGCAAACTTCTCGATCTGCTCCCAGTCCGAACACTGGTAATTCGTACCCGGCCACGGGTTGAAGGGAATGAGGTTGATCTTCGCCGGTACACCCTTCAGAAGCTGAATGAGCCCCTTGGCGTCTTCCAGGCTGTCGTTGACGTCCTTCAGCATCACATATTCGAAGGTGATGCGCCGTGCATTCGAAAGCCCCGGATAGCTCCGGCAGGCGTCAATCAGTTCCTTCAACGGATACTTCTTGTTGATCGGCACGAGGATATCGCGCAGGTCGTCACGCACCGCATGCAGCGAGATCGCCAGCATGACGCCGATTTCATCGCCGGTTCGGAAGATCTCAGGCACGACGCCGGAGGTGGAAAGCGTCACGCGGCGCCTGGACAGCGACAGGCCGTCGCCATCCGTGGCAATCAGCAGGGCCTGCTTGACGGCATCGAAGTTATAGAGCGGCTCGCCCATGCCCATCATCACGATATTGCTGACCTTGCGTCCCTCCGACGGCACCATGGCGCCGACGGGCACGTCGCGGTCCGGGAAGTCACCCAGCCGATCGCGGGCCAACAGAAGCTGGGAGAGAATTTCCTCTGCCGTCAGGTTGCGCACCAGCCGCTGGGTGCCGGTGTGACAGAAGGAACAGGTCAGCGTACAGCCGACCTGGCTGGAAATGCAGAGCGTGCCGCGCCCTTCCTCAGGGATGTAGACGGCCTCGATCTCGACCGGCCGGCCGGCGCCGCGCGGCGGAAAACGCAGCAGCCACTTGCGCGTGCCGTCATTGGAAATCTGTTCTTCGACGATTTCAGGCCGAGCAATGGTGAAATGCTGCTTCAGCATCTCACGCATGTCCTTGGCGACATTCGTCATATGGTCGAAGTCGGAGACGCCGCGCACATAGATCCAGTTCCAGAGCTGCGAGACGCGCATCTTGATCTGCTTGTCCGGCACGCCCTTTTCGCGCAGCGCCGCACTCATTTCCTCGCGCGTCAGACCGATCAGCGAGGGCTTGGGCGAAAGCTCAGTGCCGAGAGGTACCCGCGCAGCGGGCTTGGCAACGGTCATCGCATCCATAACGGACATAATCTTCTAATCCCGAACTCAACATGGCAACCATCCCGGAAAGCCGGAAGACTTACGGGGCCGTTGACGCACGATTGCAGAAATGAATGGGCGGAGCGGCGATAAATCGCCATCCTTCCGCAGTTGCGCGCCGCTTTAGCATCATTTTCGCCCCACGTCACTAGACATGGAATCGTCACTATAGATGGAAACGGCGAAGGCCGGCGCAAGGCCGGCCTTCGAAACTTTGCCCGATGACACGCGCTTACTTGCAGCTTTCGATCTGCTTCAGCGCGGCAGAAATGCCGGACAGGGAATAGCTGTAGGATGTGCCGGTGCCCTTGCGCGAGGTGGCGCTGACGGTCATCGAATGACCGGTCTTCATGGCGGCGACGAGAGCCGGCTCCTGCGCGGCATTCTCGACCCAGGCTGCCTTGTCCTTGGTAAACATCACGAAGGTCTTGTTATCGATCGTCACGTTGACCTTGGAGTTCTCCTGCACCGTGTAGCCCATCATCGCCTGCGGCTCGTAGGAGATATTCTGGCCCGGACGCTGGGAAACGATGAAGAAGTTGTCACCGTGGTCGACGCTTGCCGGCTGCTTTGCGGTCGGCACCGATAGCACGTAGCAAACGGTAGCGTTGCCGGATTTGTACGAATAAGCGCCCCATGCCTGGAACTGCTGGATGCGGGTCGGAGCCGCCTGCTGCGCTGCCGCCACTCCGGTCATAGCAACTGTGAGGGCGAAAGCGGATACGATACTTTTTACTAACATGGAATTCCTGCCGGTTCTTGCGGTTCAAGGCCCGAAGCGATCATTGCGGGCGGCGCATAATCACGATCTGCTTTATTTTGACTTAATTCAGGTTACCAAATGGTCAACAATGGCTGCGAATTGTACCTGCCTGTTTCATTTTCGCCCGACTGTTAACTTTGCGAACCGGCAGCGGCGCGTGTGACCGTGCGCTGTCGTGATGGCCCAGCCCATCCGTTCGGGAGAATTTAAGACACAAAGATTCAGGCAAGAGTTTGACCTTTCTAAAATCCGTTGTAGGTCGTTAAGATAAGGAAATTCAGACCGAAATCTTGACCGCAGGGAGTTCGTGAGAGGGATGGATGCCGAGGAAAAACAGCGTTTCGCTGCCCTCGCAAAGGCCGTTGCAGATGAGCGCGACGAATCCGCATTCTCTGTACTCTTCGACTATTTCGCACCGCGCCTCAAATCGTGGCTGATGCGCCAGAAGATGACATCAGGCGAGGCCGAGGAACTTGTGCAGGAAATCATGATTGTCCTTTGGCACAAGGCCGGCCTCTACGATCCCACCCGCTCCTCTCTCTCCACCTGGCTTTTCCGCATCGCCCGCAACCGGCGCATCGATCTTCAGCGCCGCGCCCAGGTGCGCGTTTTTGACGGGGAGGACCCGACGCTCCAGCCGCCCGAAGAAATGCGCGCTGACGAAATCGTCGCCAATGACGACCGCGACGCGCAGGTACGCGACGCTGTCGGCCAGTTGCCGGAGGAGCAGAGGGCGCTGCTGCAGGCCGCCTTCTTCCTTGGCCAGTCGCATACCGAAATAGCCGAGGCGACCGGCCTGCCGCTCGGCACCGTCAAGTCGCGCATCAGGCTCGCCTTTGGCAAGCTCCGAAACCTGCTGGAGCGGGAGGAGGCCTAAATCGTCTTCATACCGTCTTCGGACTGGTCGGCAAGCACGCGGTCGGCAGCCTCGTAGTGGCTTGACCGGATGTTCCCCCTGACCATGGCAAAGGCTGCCGACAGGACGGCAATGTCGTCCGAAAAGCCGATGACGGCGAAGACATCGGGGATGATGTCGACAGGCATGACGAAGTAGGCAAGTGCCGCCAGGAGCACGCCACGCACCCTGGCAGGTGTCTGCGGATCGAGGGCGCAATAGAAGCCGGCAACCACATCGCGTGAAAACGGTATCTGGCGCACGGCACGACGAAATGTCGGCCAGAATTTCTGCCGCACCGTCTTTTCGCGCCGGTTCTGAGTATCCGCGTCGCCCGGCAACAGGATCTCCCCGTATTTGACCTCGTCCATCCCTGTATCCCTTTTAGTCGCTCCGAACATATGGTGATGGCCGGAACCGATTCAATCGGCCCGCCGCGCCGCCGCCTTCTCCATGGCCTTTGCGAGCTTGAAGTCCAGCTCGGTCAGCCCGCCGGCATCATGGGTGTTGAGCTTCACCTCGACACGGGAATAGACGTTGAACCATTCCGGATGATGGTTGAGCTTCTCGGCCGCGAGCGCCGACTCTGCCATGAAGCCGAAGGCCTCCACGAAACTGGCGAATTTGAAGGTCTTCGAAATCGAACCTGCCGCATCATCGAGCGTCCAGCCCTCCAGATCGCCGAGCAACTCAGTGATGGCCGCCCTTTCCAGCTTTTCCCGTTTCATGTCATGCTCCTTTCATCCTTCCGTAAGGCTCCCAGATGAAACGTATCAGCATCCTCTTTGTTTGCATGGGCAATATCTGCCGCTCACCGCTCGCAGAGGGAATTTTCAGCCGCGTCGTGGCTAGAGCAGGCCTTGATGATGCGGTCCACGTCGATTCCGCCGGTGTCGGCGGCTGGCATCAAGGCGAATTGCGGAACCGCCGCTCGATTGCAACCGCAAGCGCCCACGGCATCGACATTGCCGGGCAACGCGCCCGACGCATATTGGCCGGCGATTTCGAAGATTTTGATCTGATCCTTGCCATGGACCACTCGAATGTTGCGGAACTGCGCCGCCGTTCGCCACATGCGGATAACATTCACCTTTTCGGCGATTTCGCGCTTGGCACCGGCGAAAATATTCCGGACCCCTACTATGGCGGCCCGGAAGACTTCGAGTTCGTCTATGCGAGGCTCTTGAACGGCTGCAATACGCTGGTCGAAAGGCTCGGCACCATCAGCGGCTCGTGGAGCGGGAAGACTTCCTCGGTCAGGTAAGGCCCGCCGCCGACCGATTCGCGCGACGACAGAAGCACGAAGCGCGGCACGGTGAAGGTTGAGGTCTGGAAGTTGCCGCGGCCGGCGAGATACTGCACGACATCGTCGACGCGCGAATATTTCAGCCGGGCGAGCGTGACATGCGGCGTGAACTTGCGCGGGTCCGGCGGCAGGCCGATGCGCTGGCAGATCCGCTCGATCTCGCCCTGCAGGGCGTACATTTCCGGCGAAGGAGAAACCCCGGCCCAGATCGAATGCGGTTTCTTGGAGCCGAAAGAGCCGATGCCATCAAGCCGGAGCTGGAATTCCGGCCGGTCGATCCGGTCGAGGCGCTCGACGATTTCGTCTGCGGTCCGGCCATCGACATCGCCGATGAAGCGAAGTGTGATGTGGTAATTCTCCACATCGATCCATCGTGCTCCGGGAAGACCACCGCGCAACAATGATAGGCTCATCGCCGCATTGCGCGGAATTTCGAGGGCGGTAAAAAGTCTCGGCATAACGAGCACTCCCCGAATCTTTTGCAGGTGCTCACACGGAATCACGCATTACAAACCTGTGCAAGCCCCTATTTCTTCACAGAAGAAATCGTCTCGACGAATTTTGTGACAGCCGGTTCCATCTTCTCCACCATCACATTGACACCCTTGGCATTGGGATGCATGCCGTCGTCGAGCTTCAGACCAGCATCCAGGACCACGCCGTCGAGGAAAAATGGATAGAGTTCAACGCCATGTTTTTCCGCGAGTTTCTGGTAAATCGGGTTGAAGCGTTCGGCATAATCCGCGCCCATGTTCGGCGGCGCTATCATGCCGGCGAGCAGGACGGCGATGCCGCGCTGCTTTAACCGGCTTATCATCTCGTCGAGATTTTTTTCGCTCTGTTCCGGGGGGATGCCGCGAAGCGCATCATTGGCACCAAGCTCGAGGATAACGCCGTCGGTGCCGTCAGGGACAGACCAGTCGATTCGCGCGAGCCCGCCCGTCGTCGTATCGCCGGAGACGCCGGCATTGGTGATCGCAACATCGATCCCCTTGGCTTTCAGGGACGCCTGCAGCTTCTCGGGAAAGCCATCGCCCGGCGGCAATTGGTAGCCCGCCATCAGGCTGTCGCCGAAACCGACCAGATTGATGGTGCGGGCTTCGGCAGCCGTCGAGAAAATCAGTGCGGAAACAATGACGGCGAAGTGAAGGGCGGCAACTTTAAATCTCATAATGCTTTCCCTAGATTGGCTAGGTGCCGTTATGCGGCCATTCGGTTAGGGAATTATATAGGGCGATTTCTGTTGGCCAAAACCATCATCGATCTGAAACAAGCCGATTTGACGCTCGGTAGCGCTGCGGCCTCCGTCCATGTGTTGAAGGGCATTGATCTGGAGATCAGCGCCGGCGAATCCGTCGGCATCGTCGGTCCTTCCGGCTCCGGCAAGTCCACGCTCCTGATGGTGCTTGCAGGCCTGGAAAAGCTCGACAGCGGCGAGATCAACATCAACGACACGCCCCTGCATGCACTGAGCGAGGATCAGGTCGCCGATTTCCGCGGTCGCAACATCGGCATCGTCTTCCAGTCCTTTCATCTGATCGCCAACATGACGGCACTGGAAAACGTCGCGGTGCCGCTCGAGCTCGCCAATATTCCCAACCCTTTTGAGATCGCCCAACGCGAGCTGAACTCAGTCGGGCTCGGCGAGCGCCTGAGCCATTATCCCGGTCAGCTCTCAGGCGGCGAACAGCAGCGTGTTGCAATCGCCCGCGCGCTGGCTCCCTCGCCTGCACTGCTGATCGCCGACGAGCCGACCGGCAATCTTGACACCGATACCGGCCGGCAGATCGCCGATCTCCTGTTCTCCAAGCAGGCCGAACGCGGCATGACCTTGCTGCTCGTCACGCACGATGTCGGCCTCGCCAACCGTTGCTCGCGCCAGATCCGCGTCCGCTCCGGTCGCATTGAAGGCGACAGCGCCGCCCGTCGCTCCGAGGCGGCGATCGCATGAGGATTGTCACACCGCGCATCTCGCTCGCCTTCCGCCTGGCCCTTCGCGAGCTGCGCGGCGGCCTGAAAGGCTTCTACATCTTCCTCGCCTGTATCGCGCTTGGCACCGCGGCAATCGCCGCGGTCAATTCGGTATCTCAGTCGATCACCGATACGATCGCTTCGCAGGGGCAGGAGCTTCTCGCCGGTGATGTTCGCTTCGAACTCAACAACCGCGAAGCCACGCCAGAGGAGATGAATTTTCTGCGCGGCCTCGGGGAGGTTTCCGTCTCCACCGGCCTGCGCTCCATGGCCCGCAAGCCCGACGGATCCGATCAAGCGCTGGTCGAGGTCAAGGCTGTCGACGGGGCCTATCCGCTTTATGGCACCTTCGAAGCAGAGCCGAATTATCCGCTTGCTTCCATGCTATCAGGAGAGGGCGGCACCTACGGCGCCGTTGTCGCCCCGTTGCTGCTGGAGCGGCTGGGATTGCAGATCGGCGACGAATTGCTGCTCGGCAACGTCAAGCTCAGCATCACCGGCACCGTCAAGACGGAACCGGATGCACTCTCTGAAGGCTTCGGTTTCGCCCCCCGTATGCTGGTCAGCCGGAACGCGCTTCAGGCCTCCGGCCTGATCCAGACCGGCAGCCTTGTGGAGCATGCCTACAAGATCAAGCTGGAAGACCGCGGTACGATGGCCGGCATCCAGGCCCGCGCGACCAGAGAATTCCCGTCGGCCGGCTGGTCGATCCGCACCAGCGATCGCGCGGCACCGTCCCTGACGGAAAACATCACCCGCTTCACGCAGTTCCTGACGCTGGTCGGTCTGACCGCACTCATCGTCGGCGGCGTCGGCGTCGCCAATGCGGTACGCGCCTTCCTTGACGCCAAGCGCACGACGATCGCGACCTTCAAGTGCCTCGGCGCGCCAGCGGCGGTCGTCGTCTGGATATACCTGTTCCAGATCGCTCTCATCGCGGCGGGCGGCATCCTGATCGGCCTGGTGCTCGGCGCGCTGTCACCGATGCTGGCGGCACAGTTTCTTGCCCAGTTCCTGCCGGTTTCCACAGATCCGACGCTTTATCCCGGCGCGCTGCTGCTTGCAGCCCTCTTCGGCATGCTGACGACGCTCGCCTTCGCCATCCTGCCGCTTGGCCATGCGCGCGAAGTTCCTGCCACCGCCCTCTTCCGCGAGCAGGGTTTTGAAGCCCGCCGCCTGCCCTCCTGGCCCTATGTGCTGCTTGCCGCGCTCTTCATGGCCTCATTGGCCGGCCTTGCCATCTTTACCGCCTATGACCGCTTCATCGCCGTGGTCTTCGTCGGTGCCATCATCTTCGCCTTCGTCATTTTGCGCCTTGTCGCCGCGCTGATTGCCTGGCTGGCGCGCAGGAGCCCGCGCGTCAGCTCGCCGGCGCTCAGGCTGGCGATCGGCAATATCCACCGCCCCGGCGCTTTGACACCGTCAGTCGTACTCTCGCTCGGCCTCGGCCTTGCATTGCTCGTGACCCTCACGCTGATCGATGGAAACCTGCGCCAGCAATTGACCGGCCGCATGAACGAGGGCGCCCCGAACTTCTTCTTCGTCGATATCCAGAGTGCCGAGGTCGATGCCTTCCGCAACCTGATCCACACCCAGTCGCCGAACGGCAAACTGGTGGAAGTGCCGATGCTGCGCGGCCGCATCATCGCCTTTAATGGCCAGGATGTGACCAAGATGAACGTGCCGGCGGCGGGCCGCTGGGTGCTGAATGGCGACCGTGGCATTACCTACGAGGAAAGCCTGCCGGAGAATTCCGCCCTGACTGAAGGCCAGTGGTGGGGCAAGGATTATAGCGGCGAGCCGCTTGTCTCTTTCTCGGCGGAGGAAGCGCGTGAGCTCGGCCTGAAGATCGGCGATACCGTCACCGTCAACGTGCTCGGCCGCAACATCACCGCCAAGATTGCCAATCTGCGGCGGGTCGAGTGGGAATCGCTGTCGATCAATTTCGTCATGGTGTTCTCGCCGAACACCTTCCGTGGCGCTCCGCATGCATGGTTGGCGACACTGACGGATCCCGCATCCACGGAGACGGAAGACGCCGCAATCCTGAAATCCGTGACCAACACCTATCCGACGATCACGAGTGTCCGCGTCAAGGACGCGATCGATATCGTCAACCAGTTGGTCGGCGAGCTTGCGACCGCGATCCGCGCAGCCGCCTCCGTTGCCCTCATCGCCTCCATCCTCGTGCTGGCAGGAGCGCTGGCCGCCGGCAACCGGGCGCGCACCCATGATGCCGTTGTACTGAAAACCCTCGGCGCGACCCGGACCATGCTGATCCGCGCTTTCAGCTACGAATACCTGATCCTTGGTGTTGCCACCGCCATCTTCGCGCTCCTTGCCGGCGGCGTGGCCGCCTGGTTCATCGTCAGCCGCATCATGCGCCTGCCCTCCACTTTCATGCCTGACGTCGCAGGTGTGACCCTGGTCACCGCCCTCGTGCTGACCGTCGGCATCGGCCTGATCGGCACCTGGCGCATCCTCGGCCAGAAAGCGGCACCCGTTTTGCGCGAGCTGTGACGGGTGAGACGCTCATATCCCTTCACCTTACGGCGATTTAACCGAACGGCTGATTGCAAAGGCCTTGTTTGAAAAGGGCAAAAGCCTCATATTGTCAGCAGGCATGCTGGAGCTCCGCAGCGGCGCCCGGGTCGTGAACCCGACACCGTATTTCCATCGGAGCTTGTAAGAGGAAACTATGGCTGATCTCCGTAACTATCAAAGCCGCGCACAAACCGGCGAAGTGATTGATCAAGGCCTCCGCGCTTATATGCTCAAGGTCTACAACCTGATGGCGCTGGGTCTGGCGATCACTGGTTTGGCCGCCTATTTCGCATTCACCTTCGCTGTGCAGGACGGCCAGCTCACGCAGTTCGGCAACCTGCTGTTCCAGTCGCCCCTGCGCTGGGTCATCATTCTTGCGCCTCTTGCGGCAGTCTTCTTCCTGAGCTTCCGCATTAACCGCATGAGCGTCGCTGCCGCGCAGACGACCTTCTGGGTCTATGCAGCGCTGGTCGGTCTCTCGCTGTCGTCGATCTTCCTGATCTACACGCAGTCGAGCATCACGCAGACCTTTTTCGTGACTGCCGCTTCCTTTGGCGCGCTGTCGCTCTTCGGCTACACGACCAAGCGTGACCTGTCGGCAATGGGCTCGTTCCTGATCATGGGCCTCTTCGGCCTGATCATCGCTTCGCTGGTCAACATCTTCCTGGCTTCGTCTGCCCTGCAGTTCGCAATCTCCGCGATCGGCGTGCTGATTTTCGCAGGCCTCACCGCCTACGATACGCAACGCATCAAGGAAATGTACTTTGAAGCAGACGGTTCTGATGTCGCCGGCCGCAAGGCCATCATGGGTGCGCTGACGCTCTACCTCGACTTCATCAACCTCTTCATGTTCCTGCTGCAGTTCATGGGTAACCGGAAATAAGCAGGGTCGGAATGAAAACGAAAAGGCGGCCTCGGCCGCCTTTTTTGTTGCGAGCAGTTCGCTGGAGTGCTTCAACGGGGCCAGTCCTCCAACAGTGCCGATCGATCCGAAATGCCCCCTATCCTGCGCGACGCCATTCCCTCCGATCTTCCCGCCATTACCGAGATCTACCGCGAATCGGTGCTGAACAGCACCTCGAGCTACGAGATCACGCCGCCGACCGAAGCGGAAATGACGGCTCGCTTCTCCATCATCCGCGAGCAGGGCTACCCCTACATCGCTGCAACGGGCGAGGACGGAACCCTGCTTGGCTACGCCTATGCCTCCGCTTTCCGCACCCGCCCGGCCTATCGCTGGCTGGTCGAGGATTCGATCTATCTAGGCACGGAGGCGCGCGGAAAGGGTATCGGCAAACTGCTCCTTAGAGAGCTGATTTCCCGCTGCACGGCATCGGGTTTTCGGCAGATGACCGCGGTCATTGGCGGCGCGAGCCCTGCGTCGATCGCGCTTCACCGTTCGCTCGGTTTCGAAGAGCTCGGGCTGATGAAAGGCGCCGGCTACAAGCACGGCCGCTGGCTGGATACGATGCTGATGCAGCGAATACTCGGCGAAGGAACGGAAACGCATCCCGACCCCGCTGCCTATCCGGGCAACCTATTCAAGGGGTGATATCGCCTATTTGTCGACGAGCTTCAGCGACTTGTCGAAGACCTTCAGCACCAGTCCGAGCTCGTGGCCGCGCTTCAGGATCATTCCGTTGATGTTGACGACCGAATAGGCGCCCTGCTTGGCCGCGAGTTTCGGGTTTTTCTCGATGCGAAAAAGCGGCATTTCGCCCGAACGCTTGAAGACGGAGAAAACTGCCTTCTCCCTGGTGTGGTCGATGGCATAGTCTTTCCACTCGCCCTCACCCACCATGCGACCATAGATCCATAGAATCTGGTCGAGCTCCCGCCGGTGAAATGTCACCGGCATTGGGTCCTTGTTTTGTCTGTATTCCTTGAGATCAACGACGGTTGAAGAGCTATTGTCGACGGAGCGGCTTTCGCCGTGTCGCAAATCCGGCGTATCTGTCATCAGACTCCCAAGACCTCCACGTGTGACAGGAGAGTGACAGTTTGCCCGAGCCGCGGCAAATTGCAAGGGCACGGACTATCACACTGGGGACGAAACCTGCTTTCTCCGCAGCGCCGCATTTCAGTCAAAACAGCGCCTCATTTCCAAGAGAACTATAGGTTCCAGTTTGGCGCCAGCGCGCCAAAGGGCCCGGCGGAGCGTATCGACCTTAACCCCAGCCCCGAATACGCTTGGCCGGGCCGCCTGACATTCATCCGCAAGCGGATGAAATTCCTAGATATTTTTTCCCGCCATGACGACGGCCGCACCGAGGATTGCGCCCGGATCGCCGTTAGCTGTCACGGATTGCAAGAGAATCGCCGAGCCTTCCAGATCCGGTTTTTCCATGACGCTCGCCGGCAGGGTGAGCGTCATGGCCTTGCCGTCCCACATGCCGACAGTCTCCACATCGGTCACGCTGTGAAGGTAGGAAATCTTCTGGCCGCTGTTTTCGCCCTTCTCGACGTCGATCGTTTTTTCCTTGTCGAAATAAACGATCACAACATTGGCCTTGCCCTGGCCGGCACCGAGTTTGATCTCCAGCTCGTCGCCGCGCATGCGAGCATTAACAGGCACGGTCAGACCTTTGCCCTCATCCGCATAGCCGTTGACCTTGCCGTTGATGCCGGCAAGGTCCGCACCTGCGAGATGGTCACGGCCATTGACGATCGCCTGCGGCGTATAGATGTTGCTGCGGCCCATCATGCGGGCATAGCCGTACTGCCGCTCCGTATTTTCCTTTGAGCTCAGCGTGTCGGCCCAGCCGAGATAATTCCAGTAATCGACGTGATAGGCGAGTGCGATGACATTGCCCTGGCTGACGAGCTTGCGGAACGCAGCGTCTGCCGGCGGACAGGAGGCGCAGCCCTGCGCCGTGAATAGCTCAACGACGCCTTTCGGCGCGCCGTCTTCAGCCAGGAGCGGACCTGCAAACGCAAGCCCGGCGATCAGCGGGATCATAAAACGCGGGGACATTCACCAGCACCTCTTTTTCAGCGCCGACAGCGGTCTTCAACCGCCGGCTCTGAGATATGAACGTACGAATAATCCTTCCGGGTCCAAACGGAAAGTCACGAACGGGTGAGACGGAGGCCCAGGCGGATTGCGGCCGAAACACATCACCGTGAGCAGTGAAACAGCTCCGTTTTCCGCAAAGAAAAACCGCCGGAAATCGCTTTCCGGCGGTGATTATCAGGCAAGTATCTTAACAATCAGGCTGCGAGATCGCGCAGAACCGTCTGCAGGATGCCGCCATTGTTGAGGTAGACGACCTCGTCCAGCGTGTCGACGCGCGACAGCAGCGGAACGTCCTTCACCGTGCCATCGGCATAAGTGATCTTGGCGATCTTCTTTTCGCGCGGCTTGATGTTCTCGAGGCCTTCGATGGTGACGATTTCGTCACCCTTCAGGTCGAGGCTCTGCCACGTCGTGCCTTCTTCGAAGACGAAGGGGATAATGCCCATGCCGACCAGGTTCGAGCGGTGGATGCGCTCGAAGCTCTGAGCGATGACGGCCTTGACGCCAAGCAGGTTCGTGCCCTTTGCAGCCCAGTCGCGCGAAGAGCCGTTGCCGTATTCAACACCGGCGAAGATGACCAGCGGGACGCCTTCGGCCTTATACTGCATGGCCGCATCGTAGATCGACGTCTCTTCCTTGGACGGATAGTGAATGGTGTAGCCACCTTCCTTGCCGTTCGCGCCCAGCATGAAGTTACGGATGCGGATGTTGGCGAAGGTGCCACGCATCATCACCTCATGGTTGCCACGACGCGTACCGTACTGGTTGAAGTCGGCAACGGCGACGTCATGGCCGAGCAGGTAGGCGCCTGCCGGCGAAGCAGCCTTGATCGAACCGGCCGGGGAAATGTGGTCGGTGGTGATCTTGTCGCCGAAGAGGCCGAGAACGCGGGCGCCCTTGATATCGGAAATGCCGGTACCCTTCTTGCCCATGCCGACGAAATAGGGCGGGTTCTGAACATAGGTCGAATCGTCGTCCCAGGCATAGGTCTGGCCTGGGGGAACCTGAACGGCCTGCCAGTTTTCGTCGCCCTTGAAGACGTCGGCATACTTGGTTTCGTAAAGCTCGCGGGTGACATATTTCAGGATGAATTCCTGAACCTCGTGCGAAGTCGGCCAGATATCCTTCAGGAACACCGGATTGCCATCCTGGTCTTCGCCGATCGGCTCATTGGTCAGATCCTTCTGAACCGTACCGGCAAGAGCGTAGGCGACGACGAGCGGCGGCGAGGCGAGGTAGTTCGCCTGAACGTCCGGCGAGATGCGGCCTTCGAAGTTGCGGTTGCCCGAGAGCACGCCGGAAACGATCAGGCCCTTGTCGTTGATCGTCTTGGAGATCGGCGCCGGCAGCGGGCCGGAATTGCCGATGCAGGTCGTGCAGCCGAAGCCGACGAGGTTGAAACCGAGCTTGTCGAGGTCAGCCTGCAGGCCGGACTTGGCGAGATACTCGCCGACCACCTGCGATCCGGGAGCGAGCGAGGTCTTGACCCACGGCTTGGTCTTGAGGCCCTTGGCAACGGCGTTGCGGGCGAGAAGGCCGGCAGCGATCAGAACCGACGGGTTCGACGTATTGGTGCAGGACGTGATGGCGGCAATCGCCACATCGCCATGACCGAGATCGAAATCCGTGCCTTCGACCGCATAACGGTTGTTTAGCTGGCCGGGCTTCTTGTAGTCGGCATCCATCGAGCCGGCGAATCCGGCAGCAATGTTCTCAAGCGCGATACGGCCTTCCGGGCGCTTCGGGCCGGCCATCGACGGGACAACATCGCCGAGGTCGAGTTCCAGCGTATCGGTGAAGACGAGCTCGGAACCGTCGCCGTCACGCCACATGCCCTGGGCCTTCGAATAGGCTTCAACGAGGGCGATCCGGTCATGCGTGCGGCCGGACATGGTGAGATAGTTGATGGTTTCGCCGTCGACCGGGAAGAAGCCGCAGGTCGCGCCGTATTCCGGGCCCATGTTGCCGATCGTTGCGCGGTCGGCGAGTGGCATGTTGTCCATGCCCGGGCCGAAGAATTCCACGAACTTGGAAACGACGCCCTTCTTGCGCAGCATCTGCACGACGGTCAGAACGAGGTCGGTCGCGGTGACGCCTTCCTTCAGCTTGCCGGTCAGTTTGAAGCCGATGACTTCAGGCAGAAGCATCGAGACCGGCTGGCCGAGCATGGCCGCTTCAGCTTCGATACCGCCGACACCCCAGCCGAGAACGCCGAGGCCGTTGATCATCGTCGTATGCGAGTCGGTGCCGACGCAGGTATCCGGATAGGCGATCGTTTCGCCGTCCTCTTCCTTCGTCCAGACTGTCTGGCCGAGATATTCGAGGTTGACCTGATGACAGATGCCGGTGCCCGGAGGAACGACGCGGAAATTCTTGAATGCCTGCTGGCCCCACTTTAGGAAGCGGTAACGCTCGCCATTGCGCTGGTATTCCAGCTCGACGTTCCTGGCGAAAGCCTGCGGCGTGCCGAATTCGTCAACGATAACAGAGTGGTCGATGACGAGGTCAACGGGAACGAGCGGGTTGATCTTTTCCGGATCGCCACCGAGGGAGACCATTGCATCGCGCATTGCAGCCAGATCGACGACGGCGGGAACGCCGGTGAAGTCCTGCATCAGCACGCGGGCCGGACGATAGGCGATCTCGTTCTCGACGGCGCCCTTGTTATCAAGCCATTCGGCGACGGCAAGGATGTGCTCCTTGGTAACCGACTGGCCGTCTTCGAAGCGCAGCAGATTTTCCAGCAGCACCTTCATCGAATAGGGGAGCTTCGATACGCCGGGCAGGCCGTTTGCCTCAGCCTTCGGCAGGCTGTAGTAGACGTAGTCCTTTCCACCGACGGAAAGCGTGGACCGACAATTGAAACTGTCAAGAGATTTAGACACGAGAGACCCCGTTTCTGATAGCCAACACAGTCGTGCGAACGCCTATGCACTTAATGCACATCAGGATGCGGGTACGGCCATTTCCGCTGTCCGCACGTGAGGAGAAGACCCCAAGTTCGGCGCAAGGATGAAATTCACGCCGACCGCTGGCGTGGTTGCAGGTCTTATAGATAATTTCGTAAAGACTTGCCATAGCAACAAAGGTCGAAATTTTACATTTTTTGAGCCTGCCCACGAGCGCAATGAAGAAAGAACCGATGCATGCATCTCATCGCTGAAAATCTTGCTGCCCGGCGCGGGGAAGATCTGATTTTCGTTAACGTTTCCTTTCACTTGCAGGCCGGAGAGGCACTAATTCTGACGGGTAAAAACGGATCGGGAAAGTCCACTTTATTGCGGGTCATCGCCGGTCTTTTGAGGGCGGAAAAAGGCTCCGTCACGGTCTCTGATTCGTTCGGTGCCGAGAGGCGCCCGGCGGCCGAAGCGAGCCACTACCTCGGCCATCGTAACGCCATGAAGACTGAACTTACGGTTGCAGAGAATCTGGATTTCTGGCGATCTTTTCTGGGGGCCGGCAGTGAGCCCGGCCTCGGCACCGAGGAAGCTGCCGAGGCCGTTGGCCTGCCCGGCATCACACATCTACCATTCGGCTATCTTTCTGCTGGCCAGCAGCGCCGCTTCGCCTTCGCCAAGCTTCTGGTCGCACACCGCCCGGTCTGGATCCTGGATGAGCCGACTGCGGCGCTGGATGCAAGCGCGGACAAACTGTTTGCGGAATTGATTGAAGGCCATCGCCGAGAAGGCGGCCTCGTCATCGCGGCAACGCACCAGCCGCTGGGATTGGATGGGGTTAAGGAATTGAAAATGACCGGCTTTGCCGGTGTAGATCAAGGGGTGTGGGGATGACCGCCCTCTTCCTTCGCGATATCAGGCTTTCCATCCGCGCCGGCGGCGGAGCACTCATCGGCATTCTCTTCTTTCTGACGATCGTCGCGGTCATCCCCTTCGGCGTCGGACCCGACCTTGCGCTTCTCGCCCGCATCGGCCCCGCCATCGTCTGGATCGGCGCGCTGCTTGCAGCCCTTCTCGGCCTCGATCGGCTGTTCCAGGCGGAGCGCGACGATGGCTCGCTCGATCTGATGCTCATGCAGGAAACACCGCTGGTCCTGACCGTGCTCGTCAAATGCGCGGCGCACTGGACAGCAACCAGTTTGCCGCTCGTCATTGCCTCACCGCTGCTCGGCCTTTTCATGAACATGAACGAGACGGCGATTGGCGCAACCATGCTCACCCTCCTCGTCGGCTCGCCGGCCATCACCTTTATCGGTGCGGTCGGCGCCGCTGTTGCCGTCGCATTGCCGCGTGGCGGACTGCTGGTATCGGTGCTGATCCTGCCACTGACGATCCCGGTGCTGATCTTCGGCGTCAGCGCCACCTACGCGGCGGTCGAGGGACCATCGCCCTTCCTGCCGCCTTTTCTGATCCTCATCGCCCTGACGCTTTTCTTTGCCGTCATCGGCCCGGCGGCGGCTGCGCTGGCGCTTAGAAACACAGCGGATTGATCGGCGCTTCGATTGCGGCTCCGCACGGATCAAGGTAAGGAAGCGGATATGAGCGAAACGAGCCTGGCCATCAGCAAATTCAGTGATCTCGCCAACCCGACACGGTTTCTGGCGCTGGCATCGCGCGTCATTCCATGGCTGGCGGGTATCACCGCCCTCTGTTTCGTGGCTGGTCTCTATTTGAGCTTCTCGACCGAAGGCGACTACCAGCAGGGCGAGACCGTGCGCATTATGTATATCCACGTGCCGTCTGCCTGGCTCGCCATGATGTGCTACACGATCATGAGCATTTCGGCGATCGGCACGCTCGTCTGGCGCCACCCTCTGGCAGACGTTTCGGCCAAGGCCGCAGCCCCGCTCGGCGCCGCCTTCACCCTGCTTGCGCTCGTCACCGGCTCGCTCTGGGGCAAGCCAATGTGGGGCACATGGTGGGTCTGGGATGCGCGGCTCACCTCTGTCTTCATCCTTTTCCTGATGTATCTCGGCCTGATCGCGCTGAGCCGTGCGATGGACGATCCTTCGAAGGCTGCACGTGTTACCGCCATCCTGATCCTCGTCGGCTTCGTCAATATCCCGATCATCAAGTTCTCGGTCGACTGGTGGAACACCCTGCATCAGTCGGCAAGCGTTCTGCGCCTTGACGGCCCGGCAATCGATCCTGAGTTTCTGCGCCCGCTCCTGATCATGGCAACCGCCTTCACGCTGCTGTTCTTCACGCTGCATCTAATGGCGATGAGAAACGAGATCTGGCGCCGCCGCATTGCCTCCCAGCGCCGGATGGCCGCCCGTATGGCAAACCGGGAGGAATAGCGGTGGGCTCCTACGCTTTCTACGTTTACGGCTCCTATGGTTTCGCCGCCCTGGTGACGATTGCGGTGACGCTCTGGACCTGGTCTGACGGCCGTGCCCGCCAGAAGGAATTGGCAGCGCTCGAGGCCGCCGGCATCCGTCGCCGTTCTGCCCGACCGAAGGACGGTGAATGACCGAAGCTCAGCAAGACAATAAGCCGAAGAGCCGCGGCGTCAGCCGCTATGCTTTTGCACTGATCCCGCTCGTCGTCTTCGGCGGCATCGCCGCAACCGCTGGCAAGATGCTCTACGACCAGGATTTCCACGGCAAGAACATCGCCGAAATCCCCTCCGCGCTGATCGGCACCAAGGCGCCGTCGCTGAACCTGCCGCCGCTCGAAGGCTCCAGCCTGCCGGCGCTGACGGACGAGGCGGTCAAGGGCAAGCTCACCCTCGTCAATGTCTTCGCCTCCTGGTGCATTCCCTGCCGCGACGAACATCCTCTGCTCAAGCAGCTAGCCGAGGATGGACGACTGAACATCGTTGCCATCAACTACAAGGACAAGAACGAGAACGCGCTGCGTTTTCTCGGCGAACTCGGCAACCCCTACCATGCCATCGGCGTCGACCCGAACGGCAAGGCGGCGATCGACTGGGGTGTCTACGGTATTCCGGAAAGCTATCTCGTCACGCCTGACGGTACGATCATCTACAAGCGTGTCGGCCCCTTCGACGATATCAGCCTGAAGGAAGGGCTGTTTCCCGCGATGGAGAAGGCGCTGGCCAAGCCGGCCTCCTAAGCGCCGCCCTGCCAGACCTTGATCGCCTCGACCGGCCAGATCAGCATAAGCACGTTGAGCGTCAGGTTGTCCCGGATCACATAGCCGGTGAAAAGCTCGAAGAAGATGGCAATAGCGACCGTCAGCACGACGGGAGCCCGCCAGGCGAAGAAGAAGCCGACGGCCATGAAGATCGTATCCATCGCCGAATTGATGATGCTGTCGCCGTAGTAATCGAGCGAGATCGTCGCCGTACGGTAGCGATCGATGATCAGCGGCGAATTTTCCAGAAGCTCCCATCCGGATTCGATGAGCACAGCCAGAAGCAGTTTCACCGCAAGCGGTTTGCCGCGAAGCACGAGATGCGCAAGCCCGTAGAACAGGAAACCGTGGATGATATGCGACGGCGTGTACCAGTCGGACAGATGCTGCGAATTGCCGCTGGAATTGACCGTGCCTTCCCAGAGCTTGACATAGCCGCAGGTGCAGATTGGCACGCGGCCCAGCAGATATTCGATCACGATCTGTGCGACCAGCACTGCCAGGCAGGCAGAAAACCAGAAGATCTGATGCCGCGATCGGGCGGCGCCCTCGACTGCCGTCACTTCTCGCTTTCCGCCTCGGTAGAAATGCTGTGCTTCAGCACCAGCGGCATCTGCGCCATGGTGAAGATGATGGTGATCGGCATCGTGCCCCATACCTTGAAGGCGATCCAGAAACTGTCGGAGAAATTGCGCCAGACGACTTCGTTCAGTACCGCAAGGAACAGGAAGAAGATGCCCCAGCGGATCGTCAGCTTGCGCCATCCTTCGGCATCGAGCTGAAAGGCGGCGTTGAAGACATAGCCGAGCAGCGACTTGCCGAAGGCAAGCCCCCCGAGCAGCGCAAAGCCGAAGAGCGCATTGACGATCGTCGGCTTCATCTTAATGAAGGTCTCGTTCTGCAGCCAGATCGACAGAGAGCCGAAGATCACGACGACGATGCCTGAAACGAAGGGCATGATCGGCAGATGGCCGAGCATGATCTTCGAAACGACGAGCGAAATTATGGTCGCGGCCATGAACAGCGCTGTCGCCACGAAAAGCGGGCCGCCGAGTTCGGTGAGTGCGGGAAAGCTTGTTACCAACCATTCACCGCGCAGATTGGCAAAGAAGAAGACCAGAAGCGGCCCGAGTTCGAGCGCCAGTTTCAGAAGCGGGTGATGCCGGTCTGCGGCGCTGGGAGTGATATCGCTTTCAGTCGTCATACTTCTTCAAACCTGCTTTTTTTTGCAATGCATGCAAGCCATCAACGGCTAATCTGTGGCATCATTGGCCAATGCCGGCAATGGCCTGCGCAAAATCCTCGGCCTCAAACGGTTCGAGATCGTCGACGCCTTCCCCGACACCGATGAAATAGACCGGCAGCTTATGCTTGGCCGAAATCGCCACCAGAATGCCACCGCGCGCCGTGCCGTCAAGCTTGGTCATGATAAGGCCGCTGACGCCTGCGACATTGCGGAAGATTTCGACCTGATTGAGCGCGTTCTGGCCCGTCGTCGCGTCGAGCGTCTGCAGAACCGTGTGCGGCGCATCGGGATCGAGCTTGCCGAGCACGCGCACGATCTTCTCGAGCTCGGCCATCAGCTCCGTCTTGTTCTGCAGGCGGCCGGCCGTATCGATGATCAGCACATCGCATTTACTGGCCTTCGCCTGTTCGAAGGCATCATAGGCAAGACCCGCCGCGTCGGCGCCAAGTTTGGTGCCGATGAATTCCGACTTGGTGCGATCGGCCCAGATCTTCAGCTGCTCGATGGCCGCAGCGCGGAACGTATCGCCGGCAGCCAGCATCACCTTGAGGCCCGAGCCGGAAAGCTTGGCTGCAAGCTTGCCGATCGTCGTCGTCTTGCCGGTGCCGTTGACGCCGACGACGAGGATGACATGCGGCTTGTGCGAGAGATCGAGCTGCAGCGGTTTGGCGACCGGCTTCAAAACCTTGGCGATTTCGGCCGCCATGATGCGGCTCACATCCTCACCGGTCACATCCTTGCCGTAGCGCTCGGAAGCAAGCGTATCGGTGACGCGCATTGCCGTCTCTACACCGAGGTCGGCCTGGATCAGCAGGTCTTCCAGATCCTGCAACGTGTCGTCGTCCAGCTTGCGCTTTGTGAAGAGCGCGGTGATCTGGCTGGTGAGCTGTGATGATGTGCGCGCCAGGCCATTGCGCAGGCGCTGGAACCAGGAAAGCCTTGGCTGCGTCGTAAGCACAGATTCGGGCTCTGCGGTCGGTCCGGTTGCGAAGCCTTTGGGAAGAACCGGCTCGGCCGCCTGTGCCTCTTCAATGACCAGCTCTTGCGCGACGACCTCTGCGGCAGGAATTTCCTCGGCAAGCGTTTCGACGATCTCGGCCAGGCGCTCGTCGTCGGCGCCCCAATCCGGCATCCGCTCGTCTTCGACAGCATCAACGGAAACCGTCGGGCTTTCCTCGGCCGCCGCTTCCGCCTCAAGCAGCGATAAAGGCACGACACCCATGTCGCCGAGATGATCGACAGTCGGCAACACATCCGACTCGGCTTCGACGGGTTCCTGCTCAGCTATGGCTTCATCGAAGTCGGCCGCAGGTCCACCGGCGGTGTCCATTTCTTCAGCGAGGACGGGATCGTCTGCAACCGGCAGATCTTCGTCGCGCGAACGCGGCTCCAGTTCCCGTTCGACGGCATCCGGCACAGGCTCTTCCGCCGGCTTGCCGAAGGTGAAGACCTTTTTGATGAAACTGAGCGCCATGAGCTGTCCGTGAAGTCAGGCCGCCGCGGCAGCCGTCAATTGCATGTCGAGATGCTTGCCGTTGTGGCCAGATATCGTCGCTTCGACGATATCGCGCGGACGAAGACCGGGGACAGTGACAAGCGTGAAGTTTTCCGTGTGGGCAAGACCGTTGTTTTCCACCAGCAGCCATTGCCGCGTTCCGACCATCTTGTCCAGATGGCGCCGGTGCAGCATCTGTCCAGTGGCGCGGAGGCGAGCGGCGCGGTCCTTGATCAGCGAACGGTCGAGCTGCGGCATGCGCGCAGCAGGCGTGCCGGGCCGCGGGCTATAGGGGAAGACGTGCAGATGCGCGATGTCAGCCTCTTCCGCCAGCCGCACCGTATTCTCGAACATTTCTTCGGTCTCCGTCGGAAAACCGGCGATCATGTCCGCGCCAAAGCTCATGTCCGGCCGCAGCCGGCGGACGTCCTCGATAAAGCGCAGGGCATCGTCGCGCAGGTGCCGGCGTTTCATGCGTTTCAGGATCATGTCATCACCATGCTGCAGCGACAGGTGCAGATGCGGCATGAAGCGCGGCTCGTCGGCAATCAGGTCCATGAGATGGCGATCGGCCTCGATGCTGTCGATGGAAGACAACCGCAGGCGGCGGATATCCGGTACCTGTTTCAAAAGCGTCTTTGCCAGCAGCCCGAGTGTCGGCTGGCCTGGGAGATCGTCGCCATAACTTGTGGCGTCGACTCCGGTCAGCACGATTTCGCAATAGCCGCTTTCGACGAGATTGCGCGCCTGATCGACCACAGCGCCCATGGGCACGGAGCGCGAATTGCCGCGGCCATAAGGAATGATGCAGAAGGTGCAGCGATGGTCGCAGCCATTCTGCACCTGGATGAAAGCGCGTACATGACCATCGATGTGTTTGACCATCTGCGGCGCAGTGTGGCGCACGCTCATGATGTCGTTGACACGCAGCTTCTCTTCTGCCGAAACACCGAAATCAGGAAGCGCGCGGTAGGAAGCTGCCTTCAGCTTCTCCTCGTTGCCGAATACCGCATCGACCTCGGCCATTTCGGCAAAGGTCTGCTTCTCCGTCTGGGCCGCGCAGCCGGTGACGATGATGCGGGCATGCGGATTGTCGCGGCGCGCGCGGCGGATCGCCTGGCGGGCCTGGCGTACGGCCTCGCCGGTCACGGCGCAGGTATTGACCAGAATCGCATTGTTGAGCCCGGCCGCTTCCGCCTGCGATCTCATCACTTCGGATTCATAAGTATTGAGACGGCAGCCGAAGGTGATGACCTCGACGCCGCTCACCGCGCTTCCGCCCCGCGTTCGGCATCGCGCGACCACATACCGGTCGACGGATCGACCAAGCCGGACCATTCCCATTCGGCAGGCCCGGTCATCACGACATGATCATCCTCGCGCCAGTCGATGATGAGCGGTTGACGGATAGGACTTGAAGCGACGTCAATGCTCACCTTCCGGCCCGTGCGGCCGGTGCGTGCGGCGCTGACGGCGGAGGCACAGGCAGCCGAACCGCAGGCAAGCGTCAGGCCCGCACCGCGTTCCCACGTCCGCGTCCGCAGTGCTGAATCCGAGATGACCTGCGCCAGGGTGATATTGGCCTTTTCCGGGAAGATCGGATGGTTTTCGAGCAGTGGCCCGAAACGCTCGAGATCGAAGCTCATCGGATCGCGGTCGACCCAGAAGATCGCATGCGGATTGCCCATAGACATGGCCGAGGGCGAATGCAGCACGGGACTGTCGATCGGCCCGATCTGCAATTCGATACGGCTGGTATCGTAGAATTCTTCCGCCAGCGGAATGCGGTCCCATTCAAAAACCGGCCGGCCCATGTCGACCGAGATCGTGCCGTCGTCATGCTCGACAGCATTCAGGATGCCGGCGACCGTCTGGAAGGTGAAGGCCTTCTTGCCGGTTTCGGCGGCCAGCGCCTGCACGACGCAACGCGTACCGTTGCCACAGGCCTGCGCCTTGGAACCGTCGGAATTGAGGATGTCGATATAGGCGTCAGTGCCCTGCGCCTTCGGATCATGGATCGCCATGATCTGGTCGAACTGCGTGTCGGAGGCAGCATTGAGCGCGATCGCCGCCTGCGGCGTCACCTTGTCGGTCCGTCCGCGCATGTCGACGACCAGAATCTTGTTGCCAAGCCCGTTCATCTTCGCGAATTCGACCGTGTTGCTCATCTGACCATATCCACTGCGTTTCGGCTGTATATGGCGGAAATGCGCAGGGATTACCAGTGGGTGAGCGCCGGACGGGCATCGTCCTCTTCCTCACGCGCCGAGGCTACGTCCGCGAAATCAGAAGGAATGAGGCCCAGTTAACCCTGGGACCGGGCGCCATTCAGATTTCCCGCAGCGTGCCGTCGGAATTGAAGGATGCTGCATGGGCTTCGACGATAGCCGCGGTGATGACCTTTCTCAGCTCATAGACCAGCAAGCGGGACCGTTTACGATCCAGATCCTGTGCTGCCTTCGCCAGATTCAAGCCTTCGTTCAAAACAATAGTATGGGCGCGCGCCAGCGCCCAGTCCTGGATGTCAGGGTTTATCATTCGATATCTCCACCGATTCATTCGGGATCAAGGATATTCACGAATCATTTTACAGAATGCACTTAAATAGAAAGTAGAATCATAAGCGAAATATTTTGCAACCGGCCTTTATAGCGAATTCGGCTCTTCGGTTGAAATACTCATCTTTGGGGCACCAGATATCGGTAATTTATTAGAGACAACATTTTAGTTTATATGAATATATACTTCCTTTGCCACTACAGATTGCACAGGAAAATATGCTCGCGGCCGCCTCTCGTAAAACGTCGGAAAAATTCGCCAAGCCGTCGCTAGTCGCATTCGCCTTGACTTTCACGAAGCTTTCCTGTTTATCGCGCAAAATCTGCGACGAGCATTAGACTCCGAGCCGCCGACCGGGACATGGATACCGGAGGTCAACACCCGACAGCGCGCTGCGCCCTCGGGTGCTTTTTGGCTTTGCGTCTTGTTTTCGTCAAGGAAAAGCACGACGTTCGGGACATCCCAAAACTCCCCGAAACGTAGCAAGGAAGAGCCGATGTTTGAGAACCTCCAGGACCGTCTTGGTTCCATCCTGAATGGACTGACAGGCCGTGGTGCGCTTTCGGAAAGTGATGTTTCCGCAGCGCTGCGCGAGGTTCGCCGTGCGCTTCTGGAAGCCGACGTTTCGCTCGAAGTCGTCCGCTCCTTCACCGACCGCGTACGTGAAAAGGCCGTCGGCGCCGAGATCCTGAAGTCGATCAAGCCCGGCCAGATGGTCGTCAAGATCGTTCATGACGAGCTCATCGAAATGCTCGGTGGCGAAGGCGTTGGCGTCGATCTGCATGCACCCGCACCCGTCGTCATCATGATGGTCGGTCTGCAGGGCTCGGGTAAGACGACGACGACGGCAAAGATTGCCAACCGGCTGACGACGCGCGAGAAGAAGAAGGTGCTGATGGCATCGCTCGACACGCGCCGTCCGGCCGCGCAGGAGCAACTTCGCCAGCTCGGCGCTCAGGCAAATATCGACACGCTGCCTGTTATTGCCGGCCAGTCTCCGACTGATATCGCCGCACGCGCCGTGCAGGCCGCCAAGCTCGGCGGACATGATGTTGTCATTCTCGACACCGCAGGCCGTACCCATATCGACGAGCCCTTGATGGTCGAAATGGCCGATATCAAGAAGAACTCGAACCCGCACGAAATCCTGCTGGTCGCCGACAGCCTGACCGGTCAGGACGCCGTCAACCTCGCCCGTAGTTTCGATGAGCGCGTCGGCATCACCGGCCTCGTGCTGACCCGTATGGACGGCGACGGTCGCGGTGGTGCTGCCCTTTCCATGCGCGCCGTCACCGGCAAGCCGATCAAGCTGATCGGCGTCGGCGAACGAATGGGCGAGCTGGAGGAGTTTCATCCCCGCCGTATCGCCGACCGCATTCTCGGCATGGGCGACATTATTTCGCTCGTCGAAAAGGCGGCCGAAAACATCGACGCCGAAAAGGCCGCCGCCATGGCCGCCAAGATGGCCAAGGGCAAGTTCGACCTGAACGACCTCGCCGACCAGCTGAGGCAGATGCAGAAGATGGGCGGCATGGGCGGCATCATGGGCATGATGCCCGGCATGGGCGGCATGAAGGACAAGATGGCTGCCGCCGGCCTCGACGACAAGCTGTTCGGCCGCCAGATCGCCATCATCCAGTCGATGACCAAGGCCGAGCGCGCCAATCCCGACCTGCTCAAGCATTCGCGCAAGAAGCGCATCGCCGCCGGCTCCGGCACCGATGCCGCCGCCATCAACAAGCTTCTGAAGATGCACCGCCAGATGGCGGATATGATGAAGATGATGGGCGGCAAAGGCAAAGGCGGCATGATGAAGCAGATGATGGGCGGCCTTGCCGGCAAGATGGGGCTGGGGGGCCTCGGCGGCATGGGCGGCATGCCCGATCTCTCGAATATCGACCCGAAGCAGCTCGAAGCGCTGCAGAAGCAGGCGGAAGCCGCGGGTCTCGGAAAGCCGGGTGGGGGTATGCCCGGTCTAGGCGGAGGCTTGCCGGGCGGATTGCCCGGTCTTGGCGGCGCAAAGCTGCCGGGCCTCGGTGGTGGTTTCCCGGGTCTGCCCGGATTGCCCAAGAAGAAGTGAAAGGATCGCCTGCCCCATGATTGATCCAGACGTCAAAGCCCAGCTCGCCAAGTACCGTCAGTCGATCGACAATATCGATGCGGCGCTTGTGCATGTTCTTGCTGAACGCTTCCGCTGCACCAAAGAGGTCGGCGTGCTGAAGGCAAAATACAATCTGCCGCCGGCTGATCCGGCGCGCGAGGAATACCAGATCGCCCGTCTTCGGCAGCTTGCCGAAGATGCGCATCTGGATCCGGATTTCGCTGAGAAGTTCCTGAACTTCATCATCAAGGAAGTCATCCGGCATCATGAGCAGATCGCTGCGGACCACGCTGAACAGAGCGCCGCAGCCCGATAACCATGCCGCTCAACGAAGCGGTTCAAGAAAAGCCTAAGGAGTAAAGAACATGGCACTGAAAATTCGTCTCGCACGCGGTGGTTCCAAGAAGCGCCCGTACTACCACGTCGTTCTCGCCGATGCCCGCAGCCCGCGTGACGGCCGCTTCCTTGAGAGCCTCGGTTCCTGGAACCCGATGCTCGCCAAGGACGACGAGAAGCGCGTTCAGCTGAACGGCGAACGCATCAAGCATTGGCTCGACCAGGGCGCCCTGCCGACCGACCGTGTACTGCGCTTCCTCGACGAAGCCGGTATCTCCAAGCGCGAAGCCCGCAACAACCCGGAAAAGGCAAAGCCGGGCAAGAGGGCCCAGGAGCGTGCAGCAGAAAAGGCTCAGAAGGCTGCTGACGCTGCCGAAGCCGCTGCTTCTGCTTCCGCCGAATAATCTGTTCCGATCCCACCAGAACGGGCGGCATGGCGACATGCCGCCCGTTTTCGTTTCCATTCCCTCGCACTTCGTTTATGAGAAGCGTGATCTCGGCTTCTGCCTGCGTTCGAATGAAGGAACCCATGACCAAGCTTGAAAATCCGGTGCTGATGGCAACCATTGGCGGCGCACAGGGGATTCGCGGCGAAGTGCGTGTGAAGGCCTATACGGCCGACCCGACTGCACTCGGCGACTACGGCCACCTGTACAGCATGGACGGACGCAGCTTCGAGGTCCTTGAACTGCGCGAGATGAAGAATATGGTCGTCGTGCGCTTCCGCGGCGTCAACGACCGCAACGCCGCCGAGGCGCTGAACGGATTAGAACTCTATATCGAGCGTGACAATCTGTCCGACGAGGAGCTGGAGGACGACGAGTTCTTCTACGCCGATCTGGAAGGGCTGGAAGCATTCGACGATCACGGCGTCAGCTACGGGACCGTGACCGGTGTCTTCGATTTCGGCGGCGGCGATCTGCTGGAGCTCAAAGGTCCCGGCAAGCGTCCGGTTCTGATCCCTTTTTCGGAAGCCTCCGTGCTGGAAATCGATCTCGAGGCCGGCAAGCTATTGATCGATCCGCGTGCAGCCGGACTTATCGACGATCCTGACGATCTGAAGGGTCTTACGTCAGGCAAGCCGAAGAATAAGAAGTAAACGCCATGGCTTTCCGGGCGACCGTGCTGACACTCTACCCGGAAATGTTTCCGGGCCATCTGGGCTTTTCGCTCGCCGGCAAGGCGGCCGAGCGCGGACAATGGTCGCTCGACACCGTGCAAATTCGCGATTTCGCGACCGACAAACACCGCACCGTCGATGATACGCCAGCCGGCGGCGGCGCCGGTATGGTGCTGAAGCCTGACGTACTCGCCCGCGCCATCGACAGCGCTTCTGAAAACGACAATCGCCCCCGCTTGTTGATGAGTCCACGCGGCAAACCGCTCACTCAGGAGCGCGTACGTGAACTTGCTGCCGGCGACGGTGTCCTCATCGTCTGCGGCCGCTTCGAAGGCGTCGACCAGCGTGTGATCGAGGCGCGAGAACTCGAAGAAGTCTCGATCGGCGATTATGTTCTGTCCGGTGGCGAGCCGGCGGCGCTGATCCTGCTCGATGCGATCGTACGCATTCTGCCGGGCGTGATGGGCAATGATCTCTCGGGCCTGCATGAAAGCTTCGAGGGCGGACTGCTGGAGCATCCGCACTACACCCGTCCGCAGGAATGGGAAGGCCGCGAGATTCCCGCAATCCTGATATCGGGCAATCACGGCGCCATCGAGAAATGGCGACACGAAGAGGCGATTGCACTGACGAAGGAACGGCGGCCGGACCTGATTACGGCGCAAAAGCCCGAAAAAGCCGGCTGATTCCACAAATTTGCCGTCCAAGGGATGACACGCGGAAGTCTTTCGTGTAATGGCGCACGCGGAAATGGGGTTTATCCCCGTCTGCCAGCAAACAAAGAATGGCGAATCCGCTCCCGCCCGCAAGGGCAAACTCCGGAGGCATCGACCGATGGACAGTGTGAGCGCTCTGGCTGTTTCAGAAGAACCAAAGGTTAAGACGATGAACATCATTCAGCAGCTTGAGGCCGAACAGGCCGCCAAGATCGAAGCCAAGCGCACACTTCCGGAATTCTCCCCGGGCGACACCCTCCGCGTCAACGTGAAGGTTACGGAAGGCACCCGTACCCGCGTTCAGGCCTACGAAGGCGTCTGCATCGCCCGCTCCGGCGGAGGCCTGCAGGAAAACTTCACGGTCCGCAAGATCTCTTACGGCGAAGGCGTCGAGCGCGTATTCCCGGTTTACTCGCCGATGATCGAAAGCGTCGACGTCGTTCGCCGCGGTAAGGTCCGTCGCGCCAAGCTCTACTACCTGCGCGACCGTCGCGGTAAGTCTGCACGTATCGTTGAAGACACCGGCGTCCGCGCCCGCAAGCTCAACGATGCCGAACGCGCTGCCGTTGCCGAGGAAAAGGCACGTATCGAAGCTGAAAAGATCGCAGCAGCTCAGGCTCTCGCCGCCGAAAAGGCAGCAGCAGAAGCCGCTGAAGCAAAGGCCGCCGCTGAAGCTGCCGAAGCCAAGGCTGCCGCAGAAGCCGCAGCCGCTGCTGAAGGTTCGGCTGAATAAGCAGCTCGCGAAAGCGAAAATCATTGCATGGAAAAGGCGGTCTTTGGGCCGCCTTTTCTTTTTTGCATCTACGGGCAGCGGTTGCAGCCTTGCCATGGCGGCATCTTCCATGACAATTCTCGGGTCAAATAATGGGGAGCCACACCATGTTCTTTCGCCGCACAGTTCTCGCCGGCCTGACGGCCGCAATGCTTTCGCCGCTCACAGCCTTCGCAGCCAGCCTGCCTGATCTCGGCGGCAAGACCGTCGTCGTTGTGACGGAAAACGCATATCCGCCGCTGCAGTTCGTCGACCCCAAGTCCGGCAAGGCGATCGGCTGGGAATATGATGCGATGAACGAGATCGCCAAGCGGCTGAACGCCAAGGTCGAATACCAGAACACCAGCTGGGACGCGATGATCCAGGCCGTGTCCGATGGGCAATACAACATCGGCATGACCGGCATCACCATCAAGGACGACCGGAAGCAGAAGGTCGATTTCTCCGATCCCTACATGCGCTCGCAGCAGTTCATGCTGGTACGTGGGGACGAGAAGCGCTTCACCGATGCCAAAAGCTTCGGCGCCTTCAACGATGGCCTCATCGGCGCCCAGCCCGGCACTTCGCCCTTCTATACTGCCGTCTATGAAATTCTCGATGGCAACGAGCAGAACCCGCGCATCAAGCTCTTCGAAACCTTCGGCGCGACCGTGCAGGCGCTGAAGACGGGTGACGTCGATCTCGTCCTGACCGACAGCGTCGCTGCCAAGGGTTATGTCGATTCCTCGAACGGTGGGCTGAAGGTCGTCGGCGAACCGCTCGGCACCGAGGATTTCGGCTTCATCTTCCCGAAGGGTTCCGATCTCGTCGCGCCCGTCAATGCCGCTATCGCTGCGCTGAAATCAGACGGCACCTTCGATGCGCTGAACAAGAAGTGGTTCCTCGACTACAAGATGGGCGAATAACCCCCGAGAAATCGCAGATGGCGCTCCCACCGTCCCCTCGACACGAGAAGGACGACCGTCCCTGGTGGCTGGTCGTCCTCGTCCTGATCGGCATGGCGCTTGCCGCCGTCATCGTCACCAACGACATCTACACGCAGGTGTTCCGGACCGTCGTGAATGGAGCCGGCGTCACGATCTTTGTCACACTCGTCGCCTTCGTGCTGGCGACGGCGCTTGGTCTCGGCATCGCGCTGCTGGGCCTGTCGGACAGCATCGTGCTGCGTCAGGTAGCCCGCTTCTACATCGAAATCATCCGAGGCATCCCGATTCTGGTGCTGCTCTTCTACATCGCCTTCGTCGGCGCGCCGGGCGTTGTTGCGGCCTATAATTTCCTGATAACTCCGCTGGTAAGTGCCGGTCTTCTGGAACCCATCCTCGTGCGCGATCTGTCGTTGATGTGGCGGGCGATCATTGCGCTCATGATCGGCTATTCTTCTTTTATCGCCGAGATCTTCCGGGCAGGCTTCCAGTCCGTCGATATCGGCCAGATCGAAGCCGCCAAGTCGCTTGGCCTGTCGCGCTACCGCCGTTTCCGCCTCGTTGTCTTCCCGCAGGCGATAAGAGTGATCTTCCCTCCGCTCTCCAATGACTTCGTCTCCATGGTGAAGGACAGCTCCCTCGTCTCCGTCCTCGGCGTCGCCGACATCACGCAGATGGGTAAGGTCTACGCCTCCGGCTCCTTCCGCTTCTTCGAAACCTATTCGATCGTCACCTACATCTATCTGATCCTGACGATCGGCCTGTCGCTCTTCCTGCGGCGGATCGAGAAGAAGATGAAACAGATGCCGCGGCACTGAGCGGGCGCATGATTCGAATTGCCGTTTCGGTCAAAAATAGCTATATCCACCCTATGGAATCCAAATTTAGATGCATCGGTGCGCATATTTTCGTGCTGCAGGATCATTACCGCCTGCCGGCACGCTTCTATGCGTCCGTTTCCGGTGCGCTCAACAGCCGACTTCGTTGATCGAATGACGGTCCGCGGAGCCTGTCCGCGACATCCTTAAATTCCATGCTCCAGCCAAAACGGACTATAGCCATGAGCGCACCGCGTACCCTTTACGACAAGATCTGGGCCGACCATCTGGTCGACGAACAGGAAGACGGCACCTGTCTTCTCTACATCGACCGTCACCTGGTCCATGAAGTCACCTCGCCGCAGGCCTTCGAAGGCCTGCGCATGACCCACCGCAAGGTTCGCGCGCCTGAAAAGACGCTCGCCGTCGTCGACCACAACGTTCCGACTTCGCCCGACCGCCATCTTGGCATCAAGAACGAGGAAAGCCGCATCCAGGTCGAAGCGCTGGCCACCAATGCCGCCGAATTCGGCGTCGAGTATTATTCGGCAAGCGACAAGCGTCAGGGCATCGTTCACATCGTCGGTCCGGAACAGGGCTTCACCCTGCCCGGCATGACGATTGTCTGCGGCGACAGCCACACCTCCACGCACGGCGCCTTCGGCGCGCTGGCGCATGGGATCGGCACCTCCGAGGTCGAACATGTCCTGGCGACCCAGACGCTGATCCAGAAGAAGGCGAAGAACATGCTGGTGCGTGTCGACGGCCTGCTTCCGCCGCATGTCACTGCCAAGGACATCATCCTCGCCATCATCGGCGAGATCGGCACGGCCGGCGGCACTGGTCATGTCATCGAATTTGCGGGCGAAGCTATCCGCGCGCTGTCGATGGAAGGCCGCATGACGATCTGCAACATGACGATCGAAGGCGGCGCCCGCGCCGGCCTGATCGCCCCTGACGAAAAGACCTTCGAATACATAAAGGGCAAGCCGCGTGCGCCAAAGGGCGAGGCGCTGGAACAGGCGATTGCCTACTGGAAGACGTTGCAGACCGATGAAGGCGCTCATTACGACCGCGTCGTCGTGCTCGATGCCGCCAACCTGCCGCCGATCGTCTCCTGGGGTTCCTCGCCCGAAGACGTGATTTCTGTGCAGGGTATCGTACCGAACCCTGACGATATCCAGGACGAAACGAAGCGCACCTCCAAGTGGCGTGCGTTGGACTATATGGGCCTGAAGCCGGGCACGCCGATGACCGACATCAACATCGACCGCGTCTTCATCGGCTCCTGCACCAATGGCCGCATCGAAGACCTGCGCGCTGTCGCCAAGGTCGTCGAGGGCAAGACCGTTGCCTCGACCGTCAACGCCATGATCGTTCCGGGCTCCGGCCTCGTGAAGGAACAGGCGGAGCAGGAAGGCCTCGACAAGATCTTCAAGGCTGCCGGCTTCGACTGGCGCGAGCCGGGCTGCTCCATGTGTCTCGCCATGAACGACGACCGCCTGAAGCCGGGCGAGCGCTGCGCCTCGACGTCGAACCGCAACTTCGAAGGCCGTCAGGGCTTCAAGGGCCGCACGCATCTCGTCTCGCCGGCCATGGCCGCCGCAGCCGCGATTGCCGGCCACTTCGTCGATATCCGCGAGTGGAACTGATCGCTCTCGCACATCTGACATGAAAAACGCCCGGTGCATCCGCACCGGGCGTTTTATTTTAATGGCATAGTAATGACACTCTTTTGACCGAATTTCACCCTTTCGGATAATCGACTTGCCCCGCTGCTTGTGTGCGTGATTGAATCTGCGCTCCCGGGATGAGCGTTTGAGTTGATATCGCTGGGGAGAATGATCAATGGGAAAGAGATTATTGGCAGTCCTGCCGATTGCCCTCGTCGCCTTTGCTTCAATGGCGCCGGTTGGTCCTGGCATCGCTGCTCCACTCTACGCAGAACCGCCCGCTATTGCCGGCATCGTGCGTCTCGCGCAGGCAGGGCAAAGATACATGAACGGCTATCCCGGCTATAAAACGCAGCGTACGGGATATCGGCGGGCTTCGGATGGATACTGGTATCCACCTCAGGCATTCCGTGGAAATAGGGATTACACCGGTTCGATCCGGTCGCAGCCTCGTTTGCGGAACACCTGCAGCTACGGATTCACGCCGACCAACGGCTCGCAATATTGCAATTATTAGACTGTGTTCGAGACGGCGGCTGTCGACATGACAGCCGCAGCTTTGTTTTACAGTGTTTAGAAGGTCGCGGTGTAGGGGTCCGGCCCCATGCGGGCGCCTGCATTGTCAAGCTTGGCGATGGCAGCCATGTCGTCACCGTCGAGCTTGAAATCGAAGACCTTGAAGTTCTCCTCGATGCGCGACGGCGTCACCGATTTCGGTATGACGACGAGGCCGGTATCGATGTGCCAGCGGATGATGACCTGAGCAGGCGTCTTGCCATGTTTGGCCGCGATCTGACCGATGGCTGGATTGGAGATGAAGCGACCCTGACCGAGCGGGCTCCAGGATTCGGTAGCAATATTGAGCTTCTTGTGCGCTTCCTGCGCCGCCTTCTGCTGGAAGTCGGGATGCAGCTCGATCTGGTTGATGACGGGAACCACGCCGGTATCGCCGATGATGTGATCGAGATGGTCAGGATAGAAGTTCGATACGCCGATGGAGCGCACGCGCCCTTCCTCCCTCAGGCGCACGAAAGCCTTCCAGGTTTCGCGGTAGAGCCCGCGATGCGGCGATGGCCAGTGGATGAGATAGAGATCGATATACTCGCTGCCGAGCTTTTTCAGGCTGACCTCGAAGGCACGCAGCGCATTGTCATAACCCTGGTCGGTATTGCGCAGCTTCGTGGTGAGGAAGATATCCTTGCGGTCGACACCTGCCGACCGGATGCCTTCACCGACGCCCTCTTCATTGTCATAGCCGGAAGCCGTGTCGATATGACGATAACCGGCGGCAAGTGCGGTGCGCACGGTCGGAGCCGCGATATCCTGCGGGGTCTGCCAGACGCCGAGACCGACCTGGGGAATGGAATGTCCGTCATGGAAAGTGATGATGGGCTGAGTGGTCACAATATATCTCCGTAAGTTTGAAGATTGGCCAAGACTGAATTCGATGGGCACGAATTGGATGGGCATGATTTGAACCCGCGCGGCGGGTTTCCCTGGACGCATTGCAGCCTGCGCGTCCGGTCGAAAACCCATATAGGACAGAGAGCCCGCAATACAATCAGAGAACGCGAAGGATCGTTCCCTTTCTTAGGTAGGGCAGGATGCGGCGCATGTCGCGGGCGCTGATCGCGACACAGCCGGCGGTCGGCTCATATCCCGGCCGGATGAGATGGAAGAAAATCGCCGAGCCGCGGTTGCGCGCCCGTGACGTTACGTTCCAGTCGAGCACCAGGCAGATATCATAGAGTCCGTCCTTCCGCTTCATCTCCTCATGACTTGGCTTGAACGGTGCCTGGATCGGCCGGTTGTAGTTCGCATTGTCCGGCTGATCGCACCACAGCATGCCGGTGCGGATGCGCTTGATGGGCAGCGCCGAGGCAAGATGACCGTTTCGCTCGCCGCGCCGGAAGCCGTAGAGAAGCCGCATGCTGCCGATCGGCGTTGCTCCGTCGCCTTCCCGTTTTGTCACGGTGCGGCCGCTACGGCCGATCGCGGCTGGCAATACAAGTGGGCCAAAACGGACGATGGCCCTGCTTGTTTTGCCTGGTGCCGCCCGCACAACGAGCGTTGAGGGCCTGTCGCTTCGCTCTCGCCTTGTTTTTTCCATCTTTCTCGCATGTTGTTGAATTGCCTTGGGCTTCGATTGAAATCATATCAGGCCCCGAGCGGCAACCGCAGACCAGCAATCCTTGCCAAATGCGGAATTTGGCGTAGGAGTATCTGACAGAACGCAAGGACGCACCCGCATGACCGCACGCACCATTCTTCTGGTGGATGACGACGACGACCTTCGCCAGACGCTGACGGAGCAATTGTCGTTGTATGAGGAATTCACGGTTTTGCAGGAAGCGACCGCGGGCAAGGGGGTCCAGGCCGCCCGCTCCAACCCGGTCGATCTGCTGATCATGGACGTCGGTCTGCCTGATATGGACGGCCGCGAGGCGGTGAAACTGCTACGCAAGGGCGGCTTCAAGGCGCCGATCATCATGCTGACCGGCCACGACACGGATTCCGACACGATCCTCGGCCTTGAGGCCGGCGCCAACGACTACGTCACCAAGCCCTTCCGTTTCGCCGTGTTGCTCGCCCGCATCCGTGTGCAGCTTCGCCAGCACGAGCAGAGCGAGGACGCCACCTTCACGGTCGGCCCTTATCTCTTCAAGCCGAGCCAGAAGCTGCTGACGACCGACAACGGCCAGAAGATCAGGCTCACGGAGAAGGAAGCGGCAATCATCCGCTATCTCTACCGAGCCGAACAGAAGGTCGTCACCCGCGACGTACTGCTGGAAGAAGTCTGGGGTTACAATTCCGGCGTCACGACCCATACGCTGGAAACCCACGTCTACCGCCTGCGCCAGAAGATCGAGCGTGATCCGTCCAACGCCGAGATCCTCGTGACGGAGAACGGCGGCTACAAGATCATCCCGTAGAATGTCTCTTTCCGACGATATTCATCTGCTTTCGCAGCTGCCGCTCTTCAAGGACATGAACGACGACCAGCTCCGGCTGATCGCCTTCGGCGCCGACCGACGCGTGATCGCTGCCGGGCAGATGCTGTTTCGTCAGGGCTCGCCCGCCGAAAGCGCCTATGTGATCACCAGTGGCAGCCTGGAACTCAGCGTGACAGGCTCCGACGGCATGGGCCGGACCGAAGCCATCGCCGGCGCCGGAGCGCTGATCTCGGAACTGGCGTTGATCACGCTGGTGGAGCGCAAGTTCACGGCAATCGCACGCGAGGATACCGGCATCATCCGCATCACCCGGGCGCTGTTCCATCGTCTGATCGAGGAATATCCGTCGGCGGCGCGCATTATGGAAAACCGTATCCGCGACAGCATCGCCGATCTTGCTGCTCAGGCCGCAAGCCAGTTTAGCCGCTTCAGCTGAGCTTTCTCAGAGATTGAGATGCACGGTCACCGGCACATGGTCGGACGGCCGATCCCAGCCGCGCGCTTCCTTCAGCACCTCGATGCGCTGCAGATGCGGACCGAGATCGGGCGAGGACCAGATATGGTCGAGACGTCGGCCTTTGTCGGCAGCTTCCCAATCCTTCGCGCGGTAGCTCCACCACGTGTAAAGCTTCTCGTTGGCAGGCACATGCTGGCGCATGAGATCGTGCCAGCCGCCACGCTTCATCACCTCGAGCAGCCCATCGGTTTCGACGGGCGTGTGGCTGACGATCTTCAAAAGCTGTTTGTGAGACCAGACATCGTGTTCCAGCGGTGCAATATTGAGATCACCGACGAGAATGGCTGACGTGTTCGGCTCGGCGCTGGCCTTGAGGTTCTTCATCTCCTCGATGAAATCGAGCTTATGGCCGAATTTCGGATTGATCGTACGATCCGGCTCGTCGCCGCCAGCAGGAACATAAAAATTGTGCAGGCGGATACGCCGGTTGCCGCGCTCGAAGACCGCCGAAATATGGCGCGCATCGCCGACATTGCAGTAATCCTGCCGGTGATCCTCAGTCAGCGGCACACGGGAAGCGATGGCAACGCCATGATACCCCTTCTGGCCGTGGATGATGATGTGCTCGTAGCCCATGGCGCGCAGCGGCGCGAGCGGGAAGAGATCGTTCGTAACCTTGGTTTCCTGCAGGCAGAGGATATCGGGCCTGTGCTTCAGCACGAGCTGCTCGACGATCGGCATGCGAAGGCGCACCGAATTGATATTCCAGGTGGTGATTGAGAAGCTCATGCCATGCCCTTTCAGATCCCTCTGAAAAGGCTTTAGAGCAAAGGCGGTAACGAGAAAACCGGTCGCAGACAAAACCGGCCGGCGATCAACTGAAAAGCGTCACAGCATCAGGCTTAGAAGAGGTAGAGCGCTCTGTGCGTCCGAATGGAGAATGGACGCACAGCGCTTTAGTCGCGGTTTGCCGAAGTGCCTTTGATATCCTCATAGGGCACGCGGAAGACGCGATCCTCGAAGGCCATGCCGGTCTTGACGTTGAAGATCATCACGGACGTATCCTTGCCCTGATTGTCAGTGATCGTCCATTGACGCAGGTCATAGGTCTTCGGGTCAAACATCATAGTGATGGTCGAGTTGCCGAACACCGTATTGTTGCCGAGCGAAATCGTCGTCAGATCCGACTCTTCCTTTACGCCCTTCACCATGCCGGCGGAGAGATCGATATGGGGAGCAAGCAGCAGGCTGAGTGGCGTCTTGGAGAGCGGATAAAGATCCCAGGTCTTCAGTTTCACATTGCCGATGGCAACGTTTCTCCCGTCGGCGATGACGCGCATGGGCGACGGATCGTCATAGTTGAAACGCAGCTTGCCCGGGCGCTGGATAAAGAACTTGCCGCCCGTCTGTTCGCCGCGCGGGCCAAATTGCACGAATTCGCCCTGCATGGTGGCGACAGCGGAGAAATGATCGGCAATGGCCTGTGCCGTGACGCTGTTGGCGGCAGGGGCTGCCGCCTGGGCGAAAGCGGGAAACGGAACGGCGCTTGCAACGGCGGCAGCGGCAAAGACGCCAAGGACCTCGCGGCGGGTTACCGGCAGGCCGGAAAAGATGGATGCGGAGTTGGTCATGTGAACCTCCTGTATGCAATCTGAATGCCGCCGAAAGGCGGCGTCTTCAAGGCGCCGCCATTGCCCGGTGAAAGGTAACGGATTACATGCCCCGGGGTTTCCATCGGATGGGTTGCGCCGTCAAATTTTCCGTCGTCAGCGGTCGAGGATATCTCCGTCGGTCGGCACGAGGATTTCGCGTTTGCCGGCATGGTTGGCAGGGCCGATGATGCCCTCCTGCTCCATGCGTTCAACAAGCGAGGCAGCGCGGTTGTAGCCGATGCCCAGCCTGCGCTGGACATAGGAAGTGGATGCCTTGCCGTCCCGCAGGACGATGGCGACCGCCTGATCGTAGGGATCCTCTGAATCGGCAAGATTTGCCGTGCCGGCTGGACCGCCGCCATACTCGCCATCCTCGTCGTCATCGGCAGTGATGGCATCGAGATATTGCGGCGAACCCTGCGTCTTCAGGTAGGTGACGATTTCTTCGACCTCGACGTCTGACACGAACGGGCCGTGGACGCGCTGGATGCGGCCGCCACCTGCCATATAGAGCATGTCGCCCATGCCGAGCAGCTGTTCTGCACCCTGCTCGCCAAGGATCGTACGGCTGTCGATCTTCGAGGTCACCTGGAAGGAGATACGGGTCGGGAAGTTTGCCTTGATCGTGCCCGTGATGACATCGACCGACGGACGCTGCGTTGCCATGATGACATGGATACCTGCGGCGCGCGCCATCTGCGCAAGGCGCTGCACGGCGCCTTCGATATCCTTGCCGGCGACCATCATCAGGTCGGCCATTTCGTCGATGATGACGACGATATAGGGCATCGGCTGCAGGTCGAATTCCTCTGTCTCGTAGACCGCTTCGCCCGTCTGCCGGTCGAAGCCGGTCTGCACGGTGCGCGAGATCGTGTCGCCCTTGGCAAGCGCCTGCTCGACGCGCGTGTTGAAGCCATCGATGTTGCGCACGCCGATCTTCGACATCTTCTTGTAGCGCTCTTCCATCTCGCGGACGGTCCACTTGAGCGCCACGACAGCCTTCTTCGGATCGGTCACGACAGGCGAGAGCAGGTGCGGAATGCCGTCATAGACGGAGAGTTCCAGCATCTTCGGGTCGATCATGATCAGTCGGCATTGCTCCGGCGTCATGCGGTAGAGCAGAGACAGGATCATAGTATTGATGGCAACGGATTTACCGGAACCGGTGGTACCGGCCACCAGCAGATGCGGCATCTTCGCGAGATCGGCGATGACGGCTTCGCCGCCGATCGTCTTGCCAAGCGCCATCGCGAGCTTCGCCTTGGAGCCTTCGAAGTCGCGTGACCCTATCAGTTCACGCAGATAGACGGTTTCGCGCGTTTGGTTCGGCAATTCGATACCGATTGCGTTACGGCCCGGCACAACGGCGACGCGGGCGGCGATCGCGCTCATCGAGCGGGCGATATCGTCGGCAAGGCCGATGACACGGGAAGACTTGATGCCGGGAGCCGGCTCCAACTCGTAGAGCGTGACAACCGGGCCCGGCCGGACGTGGATGATCTCGCCCTTGACGCCAAAATCCTCCAGAACGCCTTCCAGCATGCGGGCATTCTGCTCCAAGGCATCGGCCGAGAGCGTGGAATCGCGCACCACATTCTTGGGTTCCGCGAGCAGATGCATGGACGGAAGCTGAAAACCTTCCGGCCGGATGAACGAACCCTGCGCCTCGCGTTCGACGCGGGCGCCGGGCTTCGGACGGGCCGAGGCGGGAATAACGCGCGGTTCGGGTTTACCGGCCGATTTTGCCGGCGCGCGAATCGTCCAGTCATCGTCGTCGTCCGGCAGGATATCGGCCGGACGCGGCGGCATATCGGTGTCGAACGGCGGATCGTCGTCCTCATCGTCATCGTCGTTGAGCGAGACGGAGGGAGCCGAGACGACCCGGCGGCCAGATGCGGCGCGCGGGTCCATGGAGGGATCCATCCGTTCGCCCCGCGCTGCGGGCTTGGCGCGCACCGGCTCGTTCAGCGTACCGAATTCGTCGTCGTTGAAATCATAGGGCGATTCGAAATCGCTCTGGCGGCGCTTACGCGGTCCCATACCGAAAAGCCTTCGGAAACGCGCCTGGTTCATGTACCAGGCATGCGTCATGGCGCCGCTAAAGGCCATCCAGCGGGATCCGTCATCGTCCTCGTCCTCATCGCCGACGACACGCACTTTGCTGCGGGTATCGACATATTCCTCTTCTTCGTCCTCCTCATCGAGCTCGGTGCGGCCGACGATGCCGGCAGCAAAGAGCATCATCCACGCGGTCGGAACGGCGAAGATACAGCCGACGGCGGTGGCGAAGACACCTGTCGGATAAGCGCCGACGAAGAGTGCAGGAAAACGCAGGATCATGTCGCCGATAACGCCGCCGATGCCGTTCGGGATCGGCCAGGTGAGCGGAGGCGGGAAACAGCCGATGACGGCGGAGGAAAACACTGTGCCGGCAAGCCAGGCTCCGGCGCGCGCCGGAATGCGGCTGATGCGGCGGCCGGAAATCAACGCCAGCGCCCAGGCAACGATCGGCAGCATCCCAACGACGCTTGCCAAACCCAGGAATTGCATGGCGACGTCGGCAAAGGCAGCACCACTAGAACCGAGTACATTGGTCGGCAGGTTGCCGGTAGCGTAGGAATAGCTGGGATCGGTGACGTTCCAGGTCGCAAGTGCTGCAACCGCGAGCGCTAAGAGCAGGAAGATCGCAAAGCCGATGAGAGCCTGGATCTGCCGCAGCATGAATGCCGAGAAGGAGAACCGGTCAGGACGGCCATCCATTGCCGGCGACGTGCTTCTTGCCATGTTCTAACCCGTCCAATGCCTGAGGGCACGCGAATCGCCAATACTTCGCCGCGCCAAATGCGTCCGCTCCACCTAATCAGAGCGGGGTTAAAGCGATGTTAACCATGCATATGGCGGATCGCTAAAAAGAAAAAAGCCCGAACCTTGGAAGGTCCGGGCCAAGAGCGGCTTATTGTTGGATAGGCCGCGACGGGCTGTTCAGCGGCGCCCTTGTGCCGGGCGCCGCAAACCCTGTGATCAGGAGTGGTAAGCGGCTTCGCCGTGCGTTGCGAGGTCGAGACCTTCGCGCTCGGCTTCGACCGGAACGCGCAGGCCGATGACGACGTCGACGATCTTGTAGAGGATCGCCGAGCCGATGCCCGACCAGGCGATCGTGATCAGTACGCCCTTGAGCTGATTGAAGACCTGTGCACCCGTGCCCAGATAAGTGGCTGCGAAGTCGGGCGTCGAATAGTCGACGATACCAGCGCCGCCGAGAGCCGGGTTGACGAGAATGCCGGTGCCGATGGCGCCAAAGATACCGCCAATGCAATGGACGCCGAAGACATCGAGCGAGTCGTCATAGTTGAACTTGTTCTTCACGACGTCGACGAAGAAGTAGCAGACCGGTGAGACGAGGAGACCGAGAACGATCGAACCCATCGGCCCGGCGAAACCGGCAGCCGGGGTAACGGCAACGAGACCGGCAACGGCACCCGAAGCGGCACCGAGCATGGAAGCCTTGCCGCGGGTGAAGCTTTCAACGATGCACCAGGAAACAGCGGCAGCAGCCGTTGCGACGAAGGTGTTGATCATTGCGAGCGATGCATAGCCGTTGGCTTCGAGGTTGGAGCCGGCGTTGAAGCCGAACCAGCCGACCCAGAGAAGCGAGGCACCCACCATCGTCAGGGTCATGGAGTGGGGAGCCATGATTTCCTTCTTATAGCCCGTGCGCTTGCCGAGCATGATGGCGCCGATCAGGCCGGCGACACCGGCATTGATGTGAACGACCGTACCGCCTGCGAAGTCGATCGCGCCGAGGGAGAAGATGAGACCGGACGGGCCGCTATAGGCGCTCGGGCCGCCCCAGAACCAGACCATGTGCGCCATCGGGAAGTAGACGAAGGTGACCCAAAGGACGACGAAGAGCATGACGGCCGAGAACTTGATACGCTCGGCAAAGGCGCCGACGATCAGGGCCGGCGTGATGCAGGCGAAGGTCATCTGGAAGCAGATGTAGGTGAGTTCCGGAATGGCCACGCCCTTGGAGAAGGTCTCGACGAGCGAAGACGGCGTCACACCGGCAAGGAAAGCCTTGGAGAAGCCGCCGACGAAGCTGTTCAGCGAGCCGCCATCCGTGAAGGCGAGCGAATAGCCGTAGGTGACCCAGATGATCATGACGACGGCCGTGATCATGAAGACCTGCATGAGAACCGACAGCATGTTCTTGGCGCGGACGAGGCCGCCGTAGAACAGCGCCAGGCCCGGGATGGTCATCAGGAGAACGAGCACCGTGGAAATGAGCATCCAGGTGTTGTCGCCCTTATCCATCGTCATGGCTGGAGCGGCGGCTGCAGCATCGGCAGCTGCCGGGGCGGCTTCCTGCGCGAAGGCAACGACCGGCGCCAGCAGAGCGGCGGAAAGCGCGCCAAGTCGCGTCAGGTTAGAGGAAAACTTCGAAATTGACATTGGAAATAGCTCCTTGATCTGCCGTTCTTTTTACAGCGCTTCTGAATCGGTTTCGCCCGTACGGATGCGCACGGCATGGTCGATCGAGTAGACGAAGATTTTGCCGTCGCCGATCTGGCCGGTCTTGGCAGATGCTGCGATGGCCTCTACCGCCTTGTCGACGATTTCGGATGCGACCGCGATTTCGATCTTGAGCTTCGGCAGGAAGCTGACTGCATATTCAGTACCGCGATAGATTTCAGTGTGTCCCTTCTGACGACCGTAGCCCTTCACTTCGGTTACGGTCAGGCCCTGAATACCGATCGCCGTGAGGGCCTCGCGGACCTCATCGAGCTTGAACGGCTTGATAATGGCCATCACAATTTTCATCTGGTTTCCCATCCTTCGTTATCCCTCGGCGCGGAGCCGACTCTCCTTGCCGCTGACTGTTTCTTCAACAGCGACCGGCGATAGACATTCAAAGGACGTGCCAGATTCGTGACAGTCTATAAGTTATTGAAATATAAAGATTATAATTGGGAACGCCAATAAACAGGCAGATGATGGGCCAATAAGCGCATAAATAATGCGCAAATTTATAAAGATGCCTACTATTTATTCATTTGCCTTTTTCCGAATCAGGCCCTCCTGCGCCACCGACGCGATCAGCGCACCGGATCGCGTAAACAGGCTGCCACGGGTCAGTCCTCGGGCGCCTGAGGCTGATGGACTGTCCTGCGTGTAGAGCAGCCAGTCGTCGAGCTTGTCCGGCCTGTGAAACCACATCGCGTGGTCAAGGCTTGCGACCTGCAAATTCTGATCGAAGATGGACGTTCCATGGGCATGCAGCGACGCGTCGAGCAGCGTCATGTCTGAGAGATAGGCAAGTACGGCAGCCTGATAAAGCCGGCTGTCCGGCACGGGACCGGTGGCGCGAACCCAGACATCCTGACGCGGCTCGAGCTTCTCGCGGGTGAAATAGTGCTTGAGCGAGATCGGCCTGATTTCGATCGGCCTTTCGCGCTCCCAATATTTGCGCACTGCCGCCGGCGCATGGGCGAGGTACTGTTCCTTGATCTGCTGTTCGCCGAGCAGCGTTTCCGGCATCGGCACTGATGGCATGGGGATCTGGTGATCGAAGCCCGCCTCTTCCACCTGGAACGAGGCCGACAGCGCAAAGATCGCCCTGCCGTGCTGGATCGCGACGGCCCGGCGCGTATTGAAGCTCGATCCGTCGCGGATACGCTCGACCTGATAGATGATCGGCACGGAGGGATCGCCAGGACGCATGAAATAGGCATGCAGAGAGTGAATGAAACGTTCGTCATCGACGGTCCGGTGAGCCGCCATCAGCGCCTGCGCGATCACCTGTCCGCCGAACACCCGCTGCCAGCCGACCTGCGGGCTGCGGCCTCGGAAGATATCGACCTCGATCGGCTCGATATCGAGCGTCGAAATCAACGTTTCCATAGCGGTGGGCTTGTCCGTTTGCTCCGTCATTTTGTTCGGCTCCCGGCGGTAGGAAGTGGCAGTGTGATGATCTATATAGATCGCATCTGATCGTAGAAAGTAACAGGAGCGGATGATGCTGGATTTGCTGGTTGTGGGCGGAGGTTATGTCGGCCTGTCCGTGGCAGTGGCGGTCAAGCAGGCTGCACCTCACCTTGACGTCGCCGTCGTCGAAGCCGCACCCGAACATGTCTGGCAGAAAGACATGCGCGCCTCCGCCATCATCGCCGCTGCAACGAAGATGCTTGAGGTCTTCGGCATCTGGGCCGAGATCGAGCCGGAGGCCCAGCCGATCACCAAGATGATCGTCACCGACTCCAAGATGTCCGATCCCGTCCGTCCGATTTTCCTGACCTTCAACGGTGAAGTGGCCGAGGGCCGGCCGTTTGCCCACATGATCCCCAATGTCGTCATGGTCGGCGCGCTGCGCGGCGTCTGCGAACGGCTCGGCATCGAGATCCGCCACGGCCTCAGCGCCACGGGCCTGACGACCGGTGATACCAATATCGAGGTCAGCCTGTCCGACGGCAGCACGCTGCAATCGCGCCTGCTGGTTGCCTGCGACGGCGTGCGCTCCAGGCTGCGCGACTTTGCCGGCATCAAGACCGTCACCTGGGATTATGGTCAGTCCGGCATCGTCACAACCGTCGAGCATGAGCGCCCGCACAATGGCTGTGCCGAAGAGCACTTCCTGCCCTCCGGCCCCTTCGCCATCCTGCCGCTACGCAACAACCGGTCATCGCTGGTCTGGACCGAGCGGACGAACGATGCCAACAGGCTCGTTGCCGCCGACGATCTGGTTTTCGAGGAGGAACTGGAGCGCCGCTTCGGCCACAAGCTCGGCACTCTCAAGGTCGTCGGCGACAAGCGCGCCTTTCCGCTTGGCCTGACACTCGCCCGCTCCTTCGTCGCACCGCGCTTCGCGCTTGCCGGCGATGCCGCACACGGCATCCATCCGATTTCCGGCCAGGGCCTCAATCTCGGCTTCAAGGATGTGGCGGCACTTGCCGAAACCATCGTGGAAGCCGATCGCCTCGGCCTGGATATCGGCGCCATCAACATTCTCGAGCGCTACCAGAGCTGGCGCCGTTTCGACACCTTCCGCATGGGCGTCACGACCGATGTGCTGAACCGGCTCTTTTCCAACGATATGGCGCCAATCCGCATCGCCCGCGACTTCGGCCTCGGCATCGTCGATCGCCTGCCCGGTCTGAAGTCCTTCTTCATCGGCCAGGCTGCGGGAACGACAGCCAAGGACAATCCGCGACTGCTCTCAGGCGAAACGATTTGAAATGAGAGCAATTCCAGCAAAGGGTGCAGCGGTTTTGGAATTGCATAAAAACAAAGAAATTCTCTAGAAATCAGTCCTCGAGCGTGCGCGCTTCCGAAACCAGCATGATCGGAATGCCGTCCCTGATCGGATAGGCAAGCCGCGCCTTTTCCGAAACCAGCTCATTATGCTCGCGGTCATAGGAAAGCCGCCCCTTGGTGAGCGGGCAGACGAGAAGTTCGAGAAGTTTGGGATCGACCCGGCTCAGCTTTTCGTCCACGGCGCCTCTACTGCAACACGGTGTCGGAATCGCCGAAAACGCGAGCGAGCACGATTTCGGTAATGGCGATCAGGGTTTCCGCCCTGGTCTTCAGGTCGGGTGCCTCAAGGAGCGCCTGCTTTTCGGCCGGGCCGAAGGGCGACATCATGGCGAGCGAATTGACGAGGGTGAGGTTGCTGGCGCGCTCCACACTCTCCCAGTCCGCCTCCAGCTTGTTGGCGTCGAGATAGGCCTTGAAGGCCGTCAGCAGCGCATTGCGGTCGACGGCATCCTCCTCGTTTTCGGCCGAAAGGTCCGATATGAACGGCGCGATACGGAAAGTGCGGAACGGCTGGCCGTGCGATCGCTCCCCCAGCAGCCGGAAACGGCATACGCCCGTCAGCGAGACGATATAACGCCCATCACCGGTTTCGGCATAGGAGGTGATCCGGCCAAGGCAGCCGACAGCTGCAAGTTCCGGCGCATGCGCCTTGTCCTCATGTTCGCCGTGCGCCGGCTGCACCATGCCGATCAGACGGTTTCCGGTGAGCGCAGCATCGAACATCGCAAGATAACGCGGTTCGAAGATATTGAGAGGCAACTGCCCGGCAGGCAGGAGAAGCGCACCTGTCAGGGGGAAAACAGCAATTTCGTCCGGTAGATCGCCGGGCTTCAGGTATCTGGCATTGCCCACTTGCATGAAGACTGGTCCCGCACTCTTGCGACGGGCGCGTCTAACGCGTCCGCCCTGACGAGAAATGTGGTGCCCTTGTCTGAAAACGCAAGGGCGAAGGTGCAAACTCAGGAAAACAGGATCGAGGAAAGCTTGCGGCGGGCCGAAACCGTCGCCGGATCCTTGAAACCCCAGACCTCGAAGAACTGCAGGAGCTGGCGGCGGGCGCCGTCATCATCGAAGGTGCGGTCCTTGCGCATGATGGTGAGCAGATGCTCGGCTGCCTCATCGCGCTTACCTTCGACATTGAGGATCTTGGCAAGCTTCAGGCGCGCTTCATGATGATCGGGGTTCAAAGCCAACTCACGTTCCAGGGCGATCGGATCGCCGAGCTTGCGGGCTTCTTCGATTTGGTCGAGCTTCTTCAGAACCGCCTGAATGCCGGTATCCTTGGCAAGCTCTTCCGGCAGCTCGCTCAGCATCTGGCGGGCCTCACCATGCTGACCAGCCACAATCAAGCACTCCGCCACGCCGGCAAGCGCCTTGGTGTTTTCCGGATCGGCCTGCATGACGGCACCATAAAGCTGTCCCGCTTCATTGATGTTCCCGGCAGCAAGCAACTCGCCAGCTTCGGTGAGAACCCCCTCGATCTCAGCAGCCTGATCGGCGCCTGCAGGACCTGCAAGGCGATCGATGAACTGGCGGACCTGGCTTTCCGGCACCGCACCCATGAAGCCGTCGGCCGGGCGGCCGTTGACAAAGGCGATGACGGCGGGAATGGACTGAATGCCGAGCTGGCCGGCGATCGACGGATGATCGTCGATATTCATCTTGACCAGCTTGACGCGGCCCTGCCCCTCGTTGACGACCTTTTCAAGCACCGGCGTCAGTTGCTTGCACGGACCGCACCAGGGCGCCCAGAAATCGACCAGCACCGGCTGGTTGCGCGATTCCTCCAGAACATCCTTGGTGAAATTCGCTGTCGTCGTGTCCTTGATATGGCCGCCCTCCACCGCAGGCTGCGGTGTCGTGCCGAAACTTGCCGTTGCCGACATCTGGTTGCCGAAGGAGCCGTTATAGGGATTGTCGCTGCCGCTCATAGATATCTCCCGCCGCGCCGATCTGCCGGCGTCTCTCTGATAGCGCTAAAATCGTATGTCAGGACGTCACTTTCAAGACAAGCGGCTTATGCCCTGTCGCTTCCATGAATCGTATCAGATCGGCGCTGGCGAGCGAAGTCGTCGCGTCGTTGGAGAGTGGATGGCAGTTGATGATGTCATCATGCATAAGATGCGCATCGAGCACGAAGGTGACATTGTTGCCGGTATCGTTGATCGCGCCGAGCGCGGTCACAGCGCCCGGAATGACACCAAGATATTCCATCAGCTTCTCGGCTTTGCCAAAAGAGACGCGTCCGGAAGCGCCGATGATGGTATGGACCTGCTTGAGGTCGACGACGGCATTTTCCTCCACGGTCAGCAGGAAATAACGATCTTTCTTGTCCTTCACGAACAGGTTCTTGGTGTGTCCGCCGGGGATCTCGTCCCGCAGCGCCGCCGATTCGGCTACCGTGAAGACGGGCGCATGGTCCTTGGTACTGTGGGCGATGCCGAGGCCATCGAGAAAGGCGAGAAGATCCTGGCGAGTCTTGGGCTTGTTTTCGGTCATCATCATTCCATCAGACAAGAGTAAGGCAGATTGGACTGTCTGCTTAAGTCCGCCTCGCGAGCTTGGCAATCTTCAGGACCGACGCGTTGCCCTGCATTCGCGGCGTTTCCGAAGCCGGTTCTCCGCCATCCGAACTTTTCTTCGTTTTTCCGTCATTTCCCTGTTGCATTTGAAAATCGTTTGGGCGATATAGCGCCCGTCGCCGCAAGGTGGCGCCCACGGTCCGCTACTTACTACCCCGGACCTGTGTGGATTGAGCGGGTGTAGCTCAGGGGTAGAGCACAACCTTGCCAAGGTTGGGGTCGAGGGTTCGAATCCCTTCGCCCGCTCCAGTTTCTCAAAACTTTCCCAACCGATTAAATGAAAAGTGCGGCTCGCTACGCCCCACGTTGGCTATTTCCGCGGATCGAGCAGGTCGCGCAGGCCGTCGCCGAGAATGTTGAATCCGAGCACGGTGACCATGATCGCAAGGCCCGGAAAGAGCGACATATAGATGTTGAGGCCGAGATAATTGCGGCCATCGCTCATCATCGCTCCCCATTCCGGAAGCGGCGGCTGCGCGCCGAGCCCGAGGAAGGAAAGACTTGCGGCCGACAGGATGACCGTGCCTGCCGTCAGCGTCGATTGCACGATGATCGGGCCGATCGCGTTGCGCAGGATGTAATGCGTCATGATTCGGTGGCGCGACACGCCGAGCGAGATCGCCGCTTCGACATAATCCATCGCCTTGAGGCCGAGCGTCAGGTTGCGGCTGAGCCGCGCATAGACCGGCACCGAAAAGATCGCGATGGCGATCAGCAGGTTCACCAGGCTGGTGCCGAGCACGCTGACGATCAAGATGGCAAGCACGATGCCCGGGAAGGCGAAGAGGATATCCATGCACCACATGATCGCCTGGTCGACATAGCGCCCGGTCATGCCCGAGACAATGCCGAGCGGCACGCCGACGACGACAGCGAGCCCGACGCTGAGGACGACCTCTAAAAGCGAGATACGAGCACCGTAGAGCACGCGGGCGAAAATATCCCGGCCATTGTCATCGGTGCCGAAGGGGTGCTCCCAGGATGGTTCCAGCATGGTCGAAAGCAGATCCTGAGAATAGGGATCGGCCGAGGTGACGAGCGGCGCAAAGATTGCCATCAGCACGATGATGCCGATCAGCCCGCCGCCGATAGTGATGCCCTTATGCGTCGCAAGCCAGCGCAAGGCGCGGCGCATACCGCTGCTGCCGGTCGCAACCTTTTCCGCTTCGCTCACCGCCATCAGTCGAACCTTATCTTCGGGTTGAGCGCAGCGATCATCATTTCCGCCAGGAAATTCATGACGACGACGCCTGTCACAGCGACCAGCGTCACACCCTGAATGACCGGATAGTCGCGATAGCGCACGGAATCGACCAGCAGGCGACCGATGCCCGGCCAGTTGAAGACCGATTCGGTGACGACGGCGCCGCCGATCAGACTGCCGAAATTCAGGCCGGCGATGGTGACGATCGGGATCAGCGCGTTGCGCAGCGCATGGCTCCAATAGATTGAGCTAGGCGCCACACCCTTGGCCCGCGCCGTGCGGATATAATCCTGCGCCAGCACCTCGATCATGCTGGAGCGCGTCATGCGGGCGATGACAGCCATCGGCAGCACCGCGAGCGTGATCGACGGCAGGATGAAGCTCTTCCATGAGGTGGCGCCGAGAAGCGGCAACCAACCGAGACTGACGGAGAACGTATTCATCGCCATCAGCGCCAGCCAGAAATTGGCGATGGAAGCGCCGGCGATGGCAAGCAACATCACGGCCTGGTCCGGCCAGCCATGCCGGTAGATCGCGCCGATCATGCCGGCCGGGACACCGATGGCGATCGCCAGCAGATAGGCGGTGATCGCAAGGCCGAGCGTAAAGGGCATCCGCTCGGCGATTTCATCGACGACAGGCAGCTTCGACTTGAGGGACATGCCGAGATCGCCCCTGACGGCGCCATAGGCAAACGAACCATATTGTTCGGCGATGCTGCGGTCGAGCCCCAGCCGGGCGCGCATATTATCGACCGCTTCCTGCGTGGCTTCGGGGCCGGCCATCATGCGGGCCGGATCACCGGGAAGCGCGCGGATGGCGATGAAGATGAGCAGCGACACGCCGATCAGGATCAGCGGCAACGCGAGCAGCTTCTTGAGAAGATAGGCTTTCATCGGACCGTCATTGTCAGTGATCGGACGGACGACGCAATACGCAGCCCGCCCGGATACGCATCAGTCCTTGGTGGCTTCCTTGACCACGACTTGGCCTCCCGGGATGACCCAGGCACCCTTCACGTTATTGCGGGCAGCATAGAGATCCTGCGTCGTATAGAGGAGAACGTGCGGCGCCTGCTCGTTGACCTCCTTTTGGGCATCGACATAGACCGCGTTGCGCGCCTTCTCGTCCAGTGTCGAGGCCGCCTTGTCGATCAGCTCGTCGAGCTTCGGATCGTTGAAGAAGCCGAGATTGGCGCTGGCAGGCGAAGCACTTGCCGAATAGTAGAGCGGCCGGAACTGCAAGTCGGCGCCGTTGACGCCGGAAGACCAGGAGGCGATCACCGAACCCGTATTGGCAGCCGCCTTGCCGGCCGGATCAGCAAAGGCGGCCTTTGCCCAGACACCGCTTTCCATGCGCTGAACGTCAAGCTTCACCCCGGCCTTCGCCCACATGGCCTGCAGCAGTTCGCCAATGCGTGCCTCGGGCTCCTGCACGATGGTGGTCATCGAGAAACCATCGGGATAGCCGGCATCGGCGAGCAGCTTCTTCGCCTTGTCGACGTCATAGGTGTAGGGCGCAAGCGTCTTGTCATAGCCGGGCGTGACCGGCGCCAACGGCGAATTTGCCGGCGTCGCATTGCCCTGCATGATCGCCTTGACGAGGCCGTCCCGGTCGGTCGCATAGTTCAGAGCCTGGCGCACACGCACATCGTCGAGCGGCTTCAGCTTGGTGTTGAGCGAAACCCAGAACACTGCCGAACCATCCGACTTGTTGACCTTCATGTCCGAGTTGGCCGCGAGCTGCTTGGCAAAGGCGGCCGGCAGCGGATTGACGATATCGGCATCACCCGTCTGCAGCGCCATGTTCATGACCGACGGCTCGGCCGTCCAGGTCCACTTGATCTCGTCGGCACCTTTCGGGGCGCCTCCCCACCAATCGGTGTTCTTCGTTTCCAGTACATATTCGCCGGACTTGTATTCCTGCAGCTTGTAGGGACCGGTGCCGACTGCCTTGCTGCCGATCGTGCCGGCAGCATCTGCGGTCGGGCTGACCATGAGGCAGGCGCCTGTGGTCAGGAGCGCGAGAAAGGCCGGATAAGGCTTTTTAAGCTTGAACTGCACCGTGGAAGGATCGATAGCGCTGACACTGTCGATGAAGGTGCGCAGACGGCCGCTGGCGGCAAGACCGCGCTTGGTGTCGAGATGGCGTGTAAAGTTCTTGACCACGGCATCGGCATCGAACGGAGTGCCGTCATGGAATTTTACGCCCTGGCGCAGCTTGAAGGTCCACACGATGCCGGCATCGTCGCTCGACCACTCCGTAGCAAGCGCAGGCTGGAGAGTAAGGCCTTTGGCGCGGGCGAGAAGCCCCTCATACATCGGGTCCAGAACCGCGGCCGTGAACGTCGCGGTCTGATCGCCCGGATCCATCGAGCGCGGCGCTTCGGTCTGCATGACCGTCAGCGTGGAAGCGAAGGCAGAAAACGGCACAAACAGCGCTCCGGCGACGGCGCAGCTCAATGCAAACTGGCGAGTGCTAATAAATTTCTTGCGAATGATTTCCATTGGTTCACCCTCTTGTTGATTCTTGAAGCCGCCTTTCGGTCGGCCTTGATCAATTTTTGTAATTTATTTTGATTGATTGGTTCATTTTGTGAACTTATTGTCAAGGCAAAATCAGAAGCAACAGGGTCAGGAATTGAATGTTCAACTCATCGCAGCGCGAGCTTCTGCGGGTCATAAGCGAGTCCGGTCCCCTCAGCCGGACCGACCTTGCGGCCGCGATCGGGCTGAGCAAGGCGGCGATGAGCGGCATTGCCCGCGAGCTGATCGAGCGCGGCGTGCTGCATGAAACGGAAACGGTCTACGGCCAGGGCCGTCCCTCCGTCCTGCTCGACCTGAAACCCGAATGCGCCTTCTTCATCGGCATCTCGCTTTTGGAAGATCCTGCGCCGATGATCCTCAGCGACCTCAACGGCAATATCATCGCCCGTCAGCAGCTGCCCCATTCCCGCGACCCCAAGGTCATCGCCAATGCCATCGCCTACTGCCTGCCGGAAATCCTGAAGGGCCACCCGCAGGCAAGCTCGAAGCTTGCCGGCATCGGCGTGGCGCTGTCCGGCTTCGTCGATGAAAAGCAGGCAACCTGCGTACAGTCCACCCTGCTCGGCTGGCAGGACGTACCGCTCGCCGATATCATCCGTCAGGCGAGCGGCGTCGACACCTTCATCGAGAACGACGCCAAGGCCGTGGCCGTCAGCGAGAAGCTCTTCGGCATTGCCCGCGACACGCCGAATTTCTCGGTCGTTTCACTCGGAGACGGCATCGGCTGCGCCCATTTCATCGACGGCAGGCTCTATCGCGGCAATCATGGCGGCGCCGGCGAAATCGCCCATGCGACGATAGAGCCGGGCGGCGCGCCCTGCCGCTGTGGCAAGCGCGGCTGCCTGGATACCATTGCTTCCATGAAGGCGATCAAGGAAATGGCGCGAACCGCCGGCCTGAAATGCGCCTCGCTGTCGGAACTGGAAGAGGAAGCCTCGCACGGCACGGCCGAGGCGATCGCCATCATCCACAAGGCCGGCGCAGCACTCGGCCTGGCGATCTCGCATCTGATCCAGATGAACGATCCCGGCATGATCCTCGTCACCCACGTCGATGGCTCCTTCGATGGCCTGTTCGGCACGGTCGTGCAACAGGCGATCGAAGCCAATGTTCTCCCGCGTTATGCCGGCCAGACGCCAATCCGCACCCGCCGCGTCGATAGCGACGTCTGGGCGCGGGGGGCTGCCAGCATCGCCGCCCATAATTTTCTGATTGGTCCCAATATAAGCTGAGGTTTCCCATGCGCATCGCCGTCGGTGGCATTCACATCGAATGCAGCACGTACAATCCCGTCCTGAACGAAGAGAAGGATTTCCGGGTGGTGCGCGGAGAGGAACTGCTGGCCGCTCCCTACTTTGCGTTCCTTCGGGATTACGATGCCGAATTCCTGCCGACGATCCATGCCCGCGCGATTGCCGGCGGCCCGGTCGCACGTCACACCTATGAGGCCTTCAAGGCCGAATTCCTCGAGCGCCTGAAACCGCTTCTGCCGCTCGACGGCCTCTATCTCGCCATGCACGGCGCCATGTATGTCGAGGGCATGGAGGATGCGGAAGGCGACTGGATCAGCGCGGCCCGCGCGCTCGTCGGCGATGATTGCATGGTTTCGGCAAGTTACGACCTGCACGGCAACGTCACCCAGCGCATCCTCGACGCGCTCGACATGTACTCCACCTATCGCACCGCGCCCCATATCGATGTCGAGGAAACCATGCGCCGCTCGGTCTCCATGCTGGTGAAGAGCCTGAAGACCGGTGTGAAGCCCACCCTGCTGTGGGCCCCGATCCCGGTCGTCCTGCCGGGTGAACGCACCAGCACCGTCGATGAACCGGCAAAGAGCCTCTATGCCGAACTGCCCGGCATCGATACGCTTGACGGCGTCTGGGATGCCTCGCTGATGGTCGGCTACGTCTGGGCCGACGAGCCCCGCGCCACGGCTGCCGCCATCATGACCGGCACGGACCGCGCGGTTCTGGAGCGCGAGGCAAAACGTCTGGCAAAAGCCTATTGGGAGGTGCGCGCAGAATTCATCTTCGGCTGCGAAACCGGCTCGATCGAGGAGTGCGTCGCCAAGGCGATCGCCAGCCCTACCGGCCCCGTCGTGCTTGCCGAATCCGGCGACAATCCGACTGGCGGCGGCGTGGGCGATCGCGCCGACGTATTGGCCGAGCTGATTGCAAAGGGCGCCACCGGCGTGGTCTTCGCCGGCATCGCGGACAAGGCTGCCACCGACACCTGCTATGCTGCCGGTATGGGCGCTGCGTTGGAGCTGACGGTCGGCGCCTCGCTCGATACCAAGGGCAGCAAGCCGTTGACGGGACGCTTTACTGTGAAGTTCCTGCACGAGACCGCAGATACTGCCGACCGCCAAGCCGTCGTTTCCATTCGCGGCATCGATCTGGTGCTTTCGGCCAAACGCCGCCCCTACCATAACATCGTCGATTTCACCCGCCTCGGCCTCGATCCGCGGACGGCCAAAATCATCGTGGTCAAGTCCGGCTATCTCTCGCCGGAACTTGCGCCGATCGCCAATCCGAGCCTGATGGCGCTTTCGGCCGGCGTTGTCGACCAGTTCGTCGAGCGCCTGCCGCGCCTGCGCAAGCAGCATCCGACCTACCCCTTCGACAAGGACTTTGCCTTCGAACCGCAGACCTTCCCGTCCGCACGATCCGCCAAGCGCTGAAGCGTCGTACCAATTACGTTTTGGTTCGGCACGCCGGATGAAGCCGTTGGTCGCTTGAAATCGTGCATTCGGCCTTCGCATCTGCCGCAAAACCATGCTGCACGGCGAAAAAACAGGCAGATATTTATCTGCACAAAAAAGCGCTTGACGATTGGTCGAATTTGGTTTGCACTGAACCAATATCAAATTGGTTCGGGCGGCAATGGACGAAACGCAGGGCAATTCCAACTATGCGCTGGAGAAGCTGAGAGCTCTCCTGCAATCGGATAGTCTTGACGCGGACGGCAAGCTGCCGACAGAACGCACCCTCTCCGAAATGCTCGGCGTCAGCCGCCGCTCCATCCGCCGCGCACTGGAAGTGCTGGAAGCCGAAGACCGCATATGGCGCCGGCAAGGCTCCGGCACCTTCGCCGGCAAGCGGCCGGACGAATGGAGCAGTCAAGTCGATTCCATCGTCGCTGAAACCGATTTCATGGAGATCATGGAGGTGCGTCTCCGCGTCGAGCCGCAGCTCGTCCAGCTTGCCGCCATGCGCGCCAAGGTGGCGGAGATCGAACGCATGTACGATCTGGTAGAGAAGATCTACGAGAGCACCGATGCTGATGGTCGCGAGTTGTGGGACGGTACGCTGCATCGACAGATCGCGCAGTGCGCGGGCAACCAGTTCTTCCTGACGATTTTCGACGTCATCAATCGCGTACGCCAGGACCCCGCCTGGCAGATGATCCGCGAGCGCGCCCGCAGCATAAGCCGCACACGTGAAGTCACGCATGGCCAGCACAAGGCCATCGTCGACGCCATTGCCGCGCGCGATCCGGCCAGGGCAGGCGAGGCCATGCGCCAGCATCTGCTGACCCTGCAGGAGAGCCTCATCCGCATCACCTCGCTGGATCACGGTGAAACGGGCGCCGAGAAGGCCAGCTGAACGCGAAGGAAGACCTGCGGAGCCATAACTCGCCGGCTTCCAACGACAGCGTGAAACAACAACATAACAGAGGAGAATGGAATGAAATTCGCCAAATTATTAACGACCGCCGCAACGGCAGCGCTGTTTGCGTTTCCGGCTTTCGCGGTCGACCTGAAGATCGGCCTGCAGGACGACGCTGATGTGCTCGATCCGGCTCAGTCGCGCTCATTCGTGGGCCGCATCGTTTATACCGCGATGTGTGACAAGCTGGTCGACGTTTCGCCGGATTTGAAGATCGTGCCGCAGCTTGCGACCGAGTGGAACTGGTCAGCCGATGGCAAGGAGCTCACCATGAAGCTCCGTCAGGGCGTAAAATTTCAGGATGAGACGCCTTTCAACGCTGAGGCCGTCGTCGCTACCATCGAGCGAAACATCACCCTGCCGGAATCCCGTCGAAAGAGCGAGCTTGCCTCCGTCGCCAAGGTCGAGGCCACCGGCGAATACGAAGTCAAGTTCACGCTGAAAAGCCCGGACGTCTCCCTTCTCGCCCAACTTTCCGACCGCGCCGGCATGATCGTCTCGCCGAAGGCAGCGAAGGAACTTGGCGCCAAGTTCGGCGACCATCCGGTCTGCGCCGGCCCGTTCAAATTTGTCGAACGCGTCCAGCAGGATCGCATCGTGCTCGAGAAGTTCCAGGATTACTGGAACAAGGACAACGTCTTCGTCGACAAGGTCACTTACCTGCCGATCCCGGATACGACCGTGCGCCTCGCTAACCTGCAATCAGGCGATCTCGACATGATCGAGCGTCCCGCAGCAACTGACGCCGCGACGATCAAAGCCGATTCGAACCTCGTCTACAACGATGTCGTCAATACCGGCTGGCTCGGCATTTACGCCAATGTCGGTAACGGTGCGCGCGCTGACAATCCGCTCGGCAAGGACAAGCGCCTGAGACAGGCTTTCTCGCTGGCCATCGACCGCGAAGCCGCCATGCAGATCGTTTATGACGGCACGGCCGTTGCCGGCAACCAGCCGTTCCCGCCGAGCAGCCCCTGGTTCGATAAGGATATCCCGGTCCCGGCCCGCGATGTCGAAAAGGCCAAATCTCTCGTGAAGGAAGCCGGTTACGATCGCGTTCCCGTAGAGATCATGGTCGCGAACGGTCCGGTCACGATGCAGATGATGCAGATCATCCAGTCGATGGTCGCGGAGGCTGGCTTTGACGTAACGCTGAAGGCGACCGAATTTGCGACCCTTCTCAACGAGCAGACCGCCGGCAACTACCAACTCAGCCGCTCGGATTGGTCTGGCCGCGTCGATCCTGACGGCAACATTCAGCAGTTCGTCACGTGCAATGCCGGCCTGAACGACAGCAAGTACTGCAATCCCGATGTCGACAAGCTGCTGAGCGAGGCTCGTCAATCCACCGATGATTCCGTGCGCAAGCAGAAGTATGATGCGGCGGCTGTGATCCTCAACGCGGACCTGCCGATCACCTTCATCGGTCACCAGTCCTGGAGCTGGGCATTCCACAAGAATGTTTCTGGCTTCATCCCCTCGCCTGACGGCATGATTCGCCTGATCGGCGTGAAAAAAGAAGGCTGATACGCCAAGTCTCTGAGGGCGCGGCAGCTTTTGCCGCGTCCTCCCGACGCTACGGGAGCGCCCATGTACAGTTACATCGCCAAGCGGCTGCTGGTCGCCATTCCAACATTGCTGATCATTTCGGTCTTCGTCTTCTCGCTGCAGAAGCTTCTACCCGGCGATCCGATTCTGGCCATGGCCGGCGAGGAGCGGGACCCGCAGGTGCTGGAATTCCTGCGCGAAAAATATCACTTCAACGACCCAGTCCCCTATCAGTACTTCTACTGGCTGGGCTCTGCGCTTCAGGGTGATCTCGGCATTTCCCTGCGCACCAACCAGCCGGTTCTGGAACTCGTGGCCGAAAAGCTGCCGGTCACAATCCAGCTCGCCATCATGTCGATGATCTTCGCCTTCGCGATCGGCGTTCCCATGGGCATTCTGGCGGCGGTCAAGAAGAACACTGCCATCGATTATATCGCCAACATCATCGCACTATCAGGCCTTTCGATCCCGAATTTCTGGCTCGGCATCATGCTGATCCTGTTGGTCTCCGTAAATCTCGGCTGGCTCCCAGCCTCGGGCTACGAACCCTTCTTCTCGAATCCGCTACGTTCGCTCGAAACCATGTTGATGCCTTCCTTCGTGCTCGGCAATGCACTCGCCGCCACGCTCATGCGCCACACCCGATCGGCCATGCTGAGCGTCCTGAGCGCCGACTATATCCGCACCGCCCGTGCCAAGGGGCTTTCGGAAAGCTCCGTGGTACTGGAGCATAGCTTCCGTAATGCCGTCCTGCCCATCGTAACGCTGACCGCCTTGCTGTTTGGCGAGCTTCTCGCCGGCGCCGTTCTCACGGAGCAGATCTTCACCATTCCCGGCTTCGGGAAACTCATCGTCGATGCCGTCTTCAACCGCGATTATGCCGTCGTCCAGGGCGTCGTCATATGCACCGCGATCGGCTTCATCCTGATGAACCTCGTGGCCGACGTGCTTTACGTCCTCCTCAATCCGCGCATGAGGGCCTCGTTATGACCGTAATCGATCAAGTCGCAGCCGCACCCGTCGCCTCCAGCGAGCAACGTTCGCCGAACCGTGCGTGGCGCAAGCTGAAAGCCAACAAGGGCGCGCTCGTCGGCCTCGCCATCATCGCCTTCTTCACTATCCTTGCGATTATCGCACCGCTTCTGCCGATTCCCGATCCGATCGCAACGAGCTGGTCGGCGATCCGCAAGGCGCCATCCGCCGCCCATTGGTTCGGCACAGACGACCTCGGTCGCGATATCCTCTCTCGCATGATCTGGGGCGCTCAGGCCTCTTTGATGGCGGGTGTCTTTTCCGTGGCGATCGCCGTCCTCATCGGCGTGCCCTTCGGCCTTGTATCCGGCTATTTCGGCGGTTGGATCGACATGGTGATCTCGCGCATCACTGAAGCCTTCCTGGCGATGCCCTTCCTCATTACCGCCATTGCCCTCGCCGCCTTCCTCGGCCCAAGCCTCACCAATGCGATGATCGCGATCGGGCTTTCGGCCATGCCGATCTTCGTGCGGCTGACCCGCGGCCAGGTGCTGGCTGTGAAGACCGAGGAATATATCGAAGGTGCGCGCTCCGTCGGGCTCCGTCACTTCAGCATCATCACCCGCTACATCCTGCCCAATGTGCTCGCGCCGATCCTCGTGCAGGCGACACTGACGATTGCGACCGCGATCATCGCCGAAGCCAGCCTCTCCTTCCTCGGCCTCGGCCAGCAGCCGCCGGCACCGAGCTGGGGCTCGATGCTGAACGTTGCCAAGAACTTCCTCAGCCAGGCACCATGGATGGCGATGTGGCCGGGTATCGCCATCTTCCTCGTCGTTATCGGTTTCAATCTCTTGGGCGACGGCCTGCGCGATGCGCTCGATCCGCGCGAAGCATGACTCTTCGAAAGGATATATGAAATGACCGCATTCACGACCCGCCCCGAAATTCTGGGCACATTCGGCGTCGTCACCTCAACGCATTGGATCGCCTCTGCCGTCGGCATGAGCATCCTGGAAAAGGGCGGCAATGCGTTCGATGCCGCAGTTGCGACCGGCTTTACCTTGCAGATTCTTGAGCCGCATCTCGTCGGCCCCGGCGGCGACATGCCGGCGATCATCTATTCGAAGAAGAAGGACAAGGTCGAAGTCATCTGCGCCCAGGGCCCCGCCCCGGCGGGCGCCACCATCGAGCATTACACGTCCGAAGGCATGAAACTGATCCCCGGCGACGGTCTGCTCGCAACCGTCATTCCCGGCTCCTTCGATGGCTGGATGCTGATGCTGCGCGACTACGGCAGGCTAAGCGTGCGCGACGTGCTGGAGCCTGCGATCTACTACGCCGAGAACGGCCATCCGCTGCTGCCGCGCGTTTCCGCCACCATCAACGGGCTCGCCGAGTTCTTCGAAAAAGAATGGCCGACGTCCTACCAGACCTGGGTTCCGGGCGGCTCCGTTCCCGAACCGAATTCCAACTTCAAGAACCCGGTTCTGGCCGAGACCTGGAAGCGCATTGTTTCCGAGGCGGAAGCAAAGCAGGGTCGCGAAGCACAGATCGACGCCGCCCGCGACGCCTTCTATCGCGGCTTCGTCGCCGAGAAGATCGCAAACTATCTGAAGACCGCCGAAGTGATGGATGCGACCGGCAGCCGTCACAAGGCGGTGCTGACCGCGGATGACATGGCCAACTGGTCGGCAACAATCGAAGAGCCGAAGACCTACGACTATCACGGCTGGACTGTCGCCAAGATCGGCCCCTGGGGTCAGGGTCCTGTCTTCCTGCAGACTCTGTCGATCCTCAAGGGCATGGACATCGCCTCGATGGAGCCGGATGGAGCCGATTTCGTCCATACCGTCACCGAAGCCATGAAGCTCGCCTTCGCCGATCGCGAAATCTATTACGGTGATCCCGACTTCGCCGATGTACCACTCGACCATCTCCTGTCGGATACCTACGCCACCGCTCGTCGCAAACTCATAACGGGCGAAGCCTCCTTCGACCTGCGTCCCGGAAAGCTGCCCGGTTTCGAGCAGCAATACGATGTAACCATGGAGATGCTCGGCGCAGATTCCAAGACCGGCGCCGTCTACGAACCGACCATGGCGCATCTGACGGAAAAACGCGGCGATACCGTGCATATCGACGTCATCGACCGCGAAGGTAACATGGTCTCGGTCACGCCGTCGGGCGGCTGGCTGCAGTCTTCGCCGATCATTCCGGGTCTTGGCTTCTGCCTGAATTCGCGCGCCCAGATGTTCTGGCTGAAGCCAGGTCTGCCGACCTCGCTCGCCCCCGGCAAGCGCCCGCGCACCACGCTGACGCCTTCGCTCGCCCTTTACGAAGGCCGCCCGACGCTCGCCTTCGGGACGCCCGGCGGCGACCAGCAGGAACAATGGCAGCTTTCTTTCTTCCTGCGCTATGTTCATCACAAGATGAACCTGCAGGCGGCGATCGACCAGCCGCTCTTCCACACCTCGCATTTCCCCGGCTCCTTCTATCCGCGCACGCGTGAGCCGGGTGGCCTGATGGTGGAAGGCAATTTCAACGCCGCCGTGCTCGACAGCCTGCGCGCCCGTGGCCATGACCTTACGGTCTCCGAGCCCTGGACCATCGGCCGCCTGACGGCCGCGCGCCGCGATGCCGACGGACTGCTGCGCGCAGCCGCCACACCACGCCTCATGCAGGCCTATGCTGTGGGGAGATAGCATGACCTGGTCCATCGTCGCCCGTGATCCCAAGACCGGCTATCTCGGCATCGCCGTCGCCACCCGCTTCTTTGCGGTCGGCGGGCTGGTGCCGCATATCCGCGGCGGCATCGGCGCGGTCGCCACGCAGGCTTTCGTCAGCCCGCTCTATGGCACCGACGGACTTGCCCTGCTTGCCGAGGGCAAAGCACCGGATGAGATCATCGCCGAGCTGACCGGTCGTGATGCTGGCCGCGACCAGCGCCAGCTTCACCTGATCGATGCTCACGGCCGCAACGCCGCCTTCACCGGCACCGAATGCATCGATTGGGCCGGCCATCTGATCGACGACAATGTCTCCGTTGCCGGCAATATGCTGGCCGGTCCCGAGGTCGTTGCCGAGACGCTTGCGATCTACAGGAAGGCGACGGACAAGCCCTTCATCGAGCGCCTGCTCGAAGCCATGCAGGCCGGCGAGGATGCCGGCGGTGACAAGCGTGGCAAGCAGTCTGCCGCCCTCCTCGTCTACCGCGATCAGGATTATCCCTGGCTCAGCATCCGCGCCGATGATCATCCGGATCCGCTCGCCGAACTGCACAGGCTCTACGCGGTGGCGCAGGAGCGTTACATGCATGTCGCCGAGACGATGGCGACAAAGGCCAATCCTGACGGAATGATTGACAGGCGCGAGATCGATGAAAAGATCGCGACGCTGGAAGCGGCGCGCATTGCGGAAGGGCGGCCCTCGGCCTCCTTCGCTACGCCTCCGAAGACCTGAGAGCCCGACCACCAGGCATATAAGAGTAAGGGAACGATATGAGTGATCAGTCCGCAGCATCCGTCTCTCCGGTTCTTTCCGTGAAGAACCTGACGACCTCCTTTCTCGCTGACGGCGAATGGAAATCCGTCGTCCGCAACGTCTCCTTCGATGTCATGCCGGGGGAGACGGTCGCCATCGTCGGCGAGAGCGGTTCCGGCAAGAGCGTCACTTCGCTTTCCATCATGCGTCTGCTCGCCAAGGGCTCGAGCCGTGTCGAAGGCAGCATCACGTTGAACGGCCGCGACATTCTTTCGCTCTCCGAAAAGGAAATGCGCGCGGTGCGCGGCAAGGATGCCGCGATGATCTTTCAGGAGCCGATGACCAGCCTGAACCCGATCTTCACCATCGGCAGGCAGATCTCCGAGGCGCTCACCTGCCACGGCGATATCAGCAAGGCCGACGCACGCGCGGAAACCATCCGCCTCTTGGAGAAGGTGCGCATTCCGAACGCCGCATCCCGCTTTGACGAATATCCGCACCAGTTTTCCGGCGGCATGCGCCAGCGTGTGATGATCGCCATGGCGCTCGCATCAAGGCCGAAGCTGTTGATCGCCGACGAGCCGACAACCGCGCTCGACGTCACCATACAGGGCCAGATTCTCGATCTCATCAAGGTGCTGCAGGAAGAGGAGGGCATGTCTGTTCTCTTCATCACCCATGACATGGGCGTGGTCGCCGAGATCGCCGACCGCACCATCGTCATGTATCGCGGCGAGGCGGTCGAAACCGGCACGACGGACGACATTTTCCATCGCGGCAAACATCCCTATACGCGCGCCTTGCTCTCGGCTGTGCCGCGCCTCGGCTCGATGGATGGCCGCAAATGGCCTCTGCGTTTCCCGGTTATCGATGCGGCGACTGGCGAACGTCGCGAACCGGTGGAGGTGGCCGAAACCATCGACCGCCGCAAAACCCCGATCCTCGAAGTGAAGAACCTCGTCACCCGCTTCGATATTCGCGGCGGTCTGCTTGGCCGCAAGACTGGCGCCATCCACGCCGTCGAGGATGTCTCCTTCGAGCTCTTCCAGGGCGAGACGCTGTCGCTCGTCGGCGAATCCGGCTGCGGCAAATCCACGACCGGACGTTCGATCACCCGCCTGGTGCAGCCGAATGCCGGTTCCGTCAGCCTTGACGGTTATGACGTGCTGAACCTCGACGCGATCAGCCTGCGTCAGATGCGCCGCAGCATCCAGATGATCTTCCAGGACCCTTTCGCGAGCCTCAATCCACGCATGACGATAGGGGCCGCCGTCGCCGAACCCATTGTCGAACACGGCCTCGGCACCCGCGCCCAGGCGCGCGACAAGGCCGCCGACCTGCTCGAACGCGTCGGGCTGAAGCCGGATATGATGAAGCGCTACCCGCACGAATTCTCCGGCGGCCAGCGCCAGCGCATCTGCATCGCCCGCGCCCTTGCGCTCGATCCGAAGGTCATCGTAGCGGATGAAAGCGTGTCGGCCCTCGACGTTTCGATCAAGGCGCAGGTCTGCAATCTGCTGATGGATCTGCAGCAGAGCCTCAACCTCGCCTTCCTTTTCATCTCCCACGACATGGCGGTCGTCGAACGCGTCAGCCACCGCGTTGCGGTCATGTATCTCGGCGAGATTGTCGAAATCGGCCCGCGCGAAGAACTCTTCCGCAACCCGCAACACTCCTACACCAAGAAGCTGATGGCGGCTGTTCCCGTGCCCGATCCAGCTCGCCGCGGCATCCGCCGCAACCTCGGCACCGACGAACTGAAAAGCCCCGTCCGCCCCGTGGGTTACGTGCCTCCGAAGCGTCAGTACCGCGAGGTCGCGGCAGGCCATATGGTACGGATGGACGAAGCCGCCTGAGTTAGTCCGGGAGGCTTAGGCGGCTGTTTGAGAAAGACAGCTATTGCAGGAAACAGGCCGCATCCGAGGGTGCGGTTTAATCCCTTTTGCTGCATCGCTTATATCATTTATTCCAGATATTATTTCACTGGGAATTATTAACGCCAATCGCTGGCGTTTGTGTTCTCTTATCCTTGCGAATCAAAAAGGTTTGATTTGCTTGGGGGCAGCCACCATGTTGAACCATGGGGCGATAGAACAGTCGGGCAGGAGCACATGCTGCAACGGATTGATGACATTGATGCCGCGCTAGTCGACAGGCTGCAGCATTCAGCGTTCAAGTATTTCCTGAAATATTCCAATCCTGAAAACGGCCTTGTGCCGGACACGTCGATCCCTGGCGTCCCGGCCAGCATCGCCGCAGTCGGCTTCGGGCTTTCTTCCTATCCGGTTGGCGTCGAGCGCGGCTGGGTCAGCCGCGAGGAAGCCGCAGAGCGCGTATTCAACACGTTGCACTTCTTCGCCAACGCCAAACAGGGCACGGAACGCCACGCGACTGGCTATCGCGGCTTCTTCTACCATTTTCTCCACGTGGATACCGGCAACCGCGCGTGGAATAGCGAGCTGTCGACCATCGATACCGCTCTGCTCATCGCCGGTATTTTGACCGCAGCACAATATTTCGACGGCGAGGGTGAAACCGAGACCGAGATACGCGCGCTCGCAAAATTCATTTACGAGCGCGTCGACTGGCGCTGGGCGCTGAACAAGGGCGATTGTATCTCGATGGGCTGGAAGCCCTCTTCCGGTTTCCTGCGCTGGCGCTACCATGGCTTCGATGAAGCGATCATCCTCTACACGCTGGCGCTCGCGTCACCGACCTATCCGATTCCACAATCGAGCTATGACGCCTTCACGGCAAGCTATTCGTGGATGATCTTCAATGAGCAGCCCTACCTCTACGCCGGTCCGCTCTTCATCCATCTCTTCTCCCATGCCTGGATCGATTTCCGCGGCATCCAGGACAAGCCGATGGCCGAGCGGAACTGGGATTATTTCCGCAACACACAGGTCGTCATCAACGTCCAGCGCGATTATGCGGAACGCAATCCCGGCCAGTTCGTTGGCTACAGCAAGGATATCTGGGGCTTTACCGCTTGCGATGGCCCGCCGCCAACGCGCCGCATGCGCGGTGGCCGCAGCCCGAAGGTGCTGGGTTATGCTGCCCGTGGCGCTCCACTCGGTCCCGATGACGGCACGATTGCGCCCTGGGCAGCGCTTGGCTGCCTGCCTTACGACCGGCAGGCCGCCATCGACGGCACCAAGGCACTGCTGACCACCTATCCGAACCTGCTCCTTGAAGGCGGCTTCCCCGGCGGCTTCAACCCGACGGTCCAGACAAAGCGGCCGGAAGGCTGGGTCGACGACCGCACCGTCGCCATAGACCAGGGCCTCGTCGTTATGACGGTCGAGAACGAACGTTCTGACTTCATCTGGAAGCTGATGCGCAAGTCGCCGGTCATTCGCCTCGGTCTGGAGCGCGCCGGCTTCACTGGCGGCTGGCTGGCAGGCGAAGAACCGGAAGAATTGGTTCTGAAGGCTGGCTGAACTTACCGCGTGAAGACATGCGCCTTGCCGGCGATATCGAGGCGAACGAGATCGCCTCGCGCCGGCAGCGCCACGCTTGATGTCTTGATAAGGATCGGCGGCAAGGCGACAGCCGCAAGCGACACGGCCACCGTGCAGGTGGCGCCGCCGAATTCCACATCCACGACACGCCCGCCATATTTCGCATTGGCCTCGTCGACGACGACGCGGATCTGTTCCGGCCGCAGCATGATTTCCGCCTTGCCCTGATGGCCTTCCTCGACCGGTACGCTGCCAAGCGCGCAATCTGCAAACCCGTTCTTGATGATCGCCGGCAGCATGACGGCATCGCCGAGAAAAAGCGCCGTCTCGCGATCACGCGGCTTGAGATAGAGCGTCTCTGGCGATCCGGCCTGCACCAGCCGCCCTTCGCGCAGCACGGCCACCTGATGGGCAAATGACAGCGCCTCGCCCTGATCGTGAGTGACGAGGATGGCCGTAATACCCGCCGCCTGCAGCACGCGGGCGACCGCCTTGCGCATATTTTCCCTGAGGCCCGTATCCAACGCCGAAAACGGTTCGTCAAGCAGCATGAGGCGCGGCCGGCGACCGAGCGCACGGGCAAGCGCCACACGCTGCTGCTGGCCGCCAGAAAGCTGGTGCGGACGACGATCCAGCATGCTGTTTTCGAGTTCCACCATTTCGAGGAGGTCACGAATACGTTTCTCGCGGTCCGGCGCGCCGCGCTCGAAACCGAAGCCGATATTCTCTGCGACGCTCAGGTGCGGGAAGAGCGCACCGTCCTGCGAGACGATGCCGATGCCGCGCTTGTGGGCCGGAACGCTCGCCGGTCCATCGGCAAGAACTTCGCCATTGAGCGTCACCCTTCCGACATCAGGTTGTTCAAAGCCCGCGATGATGCGCAGCAACGTCGTCTTGCCGGAACCGGACGGACCGACGACCGCCGTGCGTGTGCCCGCCTGTACTTCGAGCGAGATATCTTTCAAGGCCTGAACCGAGCCATAGCGCTTGCTGATAGTGTCGATGGTAAGCAGCGTCATTGGCCGGCAGTCCGTTTCGATTGGGCATAGAGCATGAGAGTAAGTGGCAGCGACAACACGACCATCATGAAGGCGTAAGGTGCTGCCGAGACATAATCGATCTCGCTGGTCAGCGACCAGAATTTCGTCGCCAGCGTATCGACGCCATTCGGCGACAGCATCAGCGTCGCCGTCAACTCGTTGGTGATGCCGAGCGCGGCAAGCGCCACGCTGGCCGCCGCACCTGGCGCGGCAAGCCGCATGGTGATCTGCCGGACCGCCTGTCCCGGCGTGCGGCCGAGCCCCATTGCCGCCCGCTCGAGCTCGACCGGCGCCTGAGCGATGCTGGCACGCAGGCCGACCATGGCGCGCGGCAGGAAGAGCAGCACATAGGCGACGAGCAGCGTTGCGAAAGTCTGGTAGAGCGGCAGGATCATACGGACTGTGATCGAGACCAGCGCCAGCGCCACGACGACGCCCGGCAACGAGCCGACATAATAGTGGCAGGCTTCAAGAATGCGCTGGAGACGTCCCGGCGCGCGCACCGATAGCCAGGCCATGGGCGCAGCGGCAATCGTCGTCAGCACGCCACCGGCAATGGCAAGCACGATCGTCTGCGCAAAAGCGCTCACCACTTCGATGCGCCAGATTTCTACACCGCCGAGATAGAGCCAGCGCCCAAGCGTGATCAGCGGCACGCCAAGCGTCAGCGCCGCGAGGACGACCGGCAACACGACGGCCGGCAACACGAACCAGCCGAGCCGGCGGCGATCGGCCGGACGCGCGGAACCGGAACCGACACGGGCATAGCGCTCATTGCCACGCAGCAGCACTTCGAGGCCAAGCAGGAACAGGCAGCAGGCGACGAGCACACCGCCGAGCATATTGGAGGCCGGGCTGTTGTAGGAAGACTGGAACTGGTCGACGATCGCGGTAGCGAACGTGTCGAACCGGATCATGACGAACAGACCATATTCCGAAAGCAGGTGCAGCGCGATCAGCAGCGAGCCGCCGCAAATGGCAAGGCGAAGCTGCGGTAGGACCGTGCGGAAGAAGACGCGCCAAGGCCCAAGGCCGAGCGAGGCGGCGGCATCCTCGATCGCCGGATCGAGCCTGCGGAGCGCCGCGGCAACCGGAAGGTACAGGAACGGATAATAGGCAAGCACGGAAACGAAGACACCGCTCTGCAGGCCGCGCATGCCTGGAAGAAGGCTGACCCAGGCGTAGGAATGCACAAAGGCCGGCACCGCGAGGGGTGCGATCGCCAGCCACGCCCAAAGTCTTGCAAAGGGGATATTTGTTCGCTCCGTCAGCCAGGCAAGCGTGACGGCAAGCGCGACAGACAGGGGAATAGTAAACGATTCCAAGAGGATCGTATTAACAAGAAGCTCGCCGACACGCGGTCGGAAGACTAGCGTCTTCACGACTTCCCAGCCGACATCATAGGTCACCCAGGCGATGAAGCCGAGTGGCACGAGGCTGAAGATCGCGACGATCGATGCGAGGAGGACGACGGAAGCGTTCGGCATGCGCCCGCGCGGCAAAACCGTTCGCGCGGCCCTTGGCGCTACCGGCGCCTTATTGCCGGATGCAAGCAATCTGTTGTCCTGCAGCAAGGCCGATGCCTTTACACGCTGAAAAAGGAAGGCAACCGCTTTTGAGAAGCGGTTGCCGGATTTCGTCATGCCCTAAGGTTTTCTTGAGCCAAAAGCAATAGTTTTAGCCGGAACAAGCCTGCGGCAGAAAGGTTTAAAGCGCGTCGCGATCTGTCAGATCCGCTTGCCGCGCTTTAAGTCCTTGTTCCGCGACTGTCGTTGACGAAAACCGCGGCACGCTTTTGCGCGACAGGCTTAGATGAGGCCTGCGGCCGTCATCAACTCCACGACCTTCCTGCTGTCGAGGGTCGAGGCTTCGACATCAGGCGCATTGAGGTCGGCAAGCGGCACCAGCTTGTCGTTGGAGGCAGCGTCCTTGCCGATGGCGTATTCATAGGAATCGCCATCCTTGAGGACGGTCTGGCCGGTCTTGCTGGTGATGTATTTCAGGAAAGCCTGAGCTTCCTTCATGTGCTGCGTGGACTTCAGGATACCGCCGCCGGACACGCTGACGAAGGCGCCTGGGTCCTGGTTCTTGAAGTAGTGAAGGCCGACATTCTTGCTGTTTTCGCCGGTCTTCGCCTGATCGCCGAACCAGTAATAGTGATAGATGATTGCGCCTTCGACTTCGCCGGCATTGACGGCCTTCATGGCGACGCTGTTGCCCTTATAGGGAGTGGCGTTGTCTTTGAGGCCCTTCAGCCATGCCTTGGTGGCATCTTCGCCCTTCAGCTGCAGGAAGGCGGCAACGATCGCCTGGAAGTCAGCGCCGGCAGGAGCGGCACCCCAGCGGCCCTTCCAGGCCGGGTCCTGGAGGTCGAGCATCGACTTCGGCAACTTATCTTCGGTCAGTTTGGTCTTGTCATAGGCAAAAACCGTGGTACGGGCGGCAATGCCGGTCCACATGCCGTCGGTCGGGCGATATCGTTCCGGAACCTGATCCAGCGTTTCCTTCTCGACCGGCGCGAAGAGGCCGGCGCCATCGACCAGCGTCATCGCCGGCGAATTTTCGGTCAGGAATACGTCTGCAGGCGAAGCATCGCCTTCCTGAATGATCTGGTTGGCAAACTGCATGTCGCTGCCCTGGCGCATGGTGACCTTGATGCCAGTCTCCTTGGTGAAGGCATCGATCCATTCGCGGCCGAGGCTTTCGTGCTGCGCATTGTAAACGACGATACCTTCGGCCTCCTGCGCATTGGCGCTGCCAGCGAGTGTAGTGGCAGCGAGAAGCGAAGCGGCAAGCGCGAACGCGCCGGAAAAACGGGTAAGAGCAATTTTCATGATGGCCTCCGTGACGATGTCACCCGAGTTCCCCAAGGGTGATGGCAGCCGTATATTTTTGTTGACTGATTACTTCAAGTTTCGCTGCCGAAAACGGCATCACATTATCTTGACTAAATCTTTCATCTTCGCGGGAATAAATCCAGATCTCGTCAAAAAAGGCGACGTCCGAGGACGCCGCCTTTTGCAATTTCAACCAGCCTCGCCTTATTCGACGTCGAACTTCACGCCCTGCGCCAGCGGCAGGGTCTTACCGTAGTTGATCGTGTTCGTGGCACGCCGCATATAGGCCTTCCAGGCATCCGAACCGGATTCGCGGCCACCGCCGGTTTCCTTCTCGCCGCCGAAGGCGCCGCCGATTTCAGCGCCGGACGGGCCGATGTTGACATTTGCAATGCCGCAATCCGAACCGCGCGAGGAGAGGAAAGTCTCGGCTTCGCGCATGTTGTTGGTGAAGATCGAGGAAGACAAGCCCTGCGGCACGGCGTTATGCAGCTCCAGCACGGCGTCGAAATCGCTGTACTTGATGACATAGAGGATCGGCGCGAAGGTCTCGTTCTCGACCGGGCCAGCCTGGGTGGACATTTCGACGAGCGCCGGGCGAACGTAGAAGGCTTCTGCCGAACCATTCTCGATGCGGTCGCCACCGACGATGGAGCCGCCTGCAGCCTTTGCCTGACCAAGCGCTGCCTGCATTTTCTCAAAAGCCTGCCCGTCGATCAGCGGGCCGACGAGCGTGCCGGTCTCCAGCGGATTGCCGATCGTCACCGAACCATAGGCCTTCTTCAATCGCGGCACGAGCTGGTCGTAAACACTCTCATGCACGAAGAGACGGCGCAGCGACGTGCAGCGCTGGCCGGCCGTGCCCATCGCCGCAAAGGCGACACCGCGCAGCGTCAGATCGAGATCGGCCGTCGGGCAGACGATCGCGGCGTTGTTGCCCCCGAGCTCCAGGATCGCGCGGGCAAAACGCTGCGACAGGCGCGGACCGACGGCGCGGCCCATGGCCGTGGAACCGGTCGCAGAAACGAGTGGGATCTTTGGATGGTCGACCAACACTTCGCCGATCTCGCGACCGCCGATCAGCAGCGTCGAGAGATTTGCCGGCGCCTTGCCGCCTTCAGCGACGAAACGCTTCAGCGCCTTTTCGAACAGCGCCTGAACGGCAAGCCCCGTCAGCGGTGTCTTTTCCGAGGGCTTCCAGACGGTGGAATTGCCGCAGACGATGGCGAGCGCCGCATTCCACGACCAGACAGCCACCGGGAAGTTGAAGGCCGATATGATGCCGATGGCGCCGAGCGGATGCCAGCTTTCCATCATCCTGTGTTCGGCACGCTCGGTGGCGATCGTCAGGCCGTAAAGCTGGCGGGAAAGGCCGACTGCAAAATCGCAGATATCGATCATTTCTTGCACTTCGCCGAGGCCTTCGGAGGTGATCTTGCCGACTTCGATCGAGACCAGCCGGCCGAGTGCCACCTTGGAGGCACGCAACTCTTCACCGAGCAGGCGGATCAACTCACCACGCTTCGGCGCCGGAACCGCTCGCCATTCGAGGAAGGCCTGATGCGCCGCGTCGATCGCCGCCTTGGCGTCCGAGACGGAATGCTCTTTCAGTTTGCCGATTTCCTTGCCCGTAATCGGCGAGGAGACGGAGAGCGTTCCGCCCGTATAGCTCCCGGCATCAACGCCGAGATCGGCGAGCAGCTTGGCGGTTTCGGTGGCGAGATCGAGGACGGCGATGGTCATATCTTGGTTCCAGTCTTGTTGTTCTCAGAAACGGGCATCGGCGAAATGGGCGACCTGAGCGCCGGCTTCGTACCATAATTCCTTGAGCGTGCGGAAGCTCGTCTCGCGGGGATCGGTCAGAGGCAGAGGCAGGTCCGCCTCGCCGACCCGGCCGAGGATATGCTCTGCCAATGTGCGGCCGAACACCGTGCCGGGCGCGATGCCGCGGCCATTATAGCCTGAAAAGCCGATGACATTGGGAGCGAATTTGTGGAAGCGCGGCAGCGCATTGTCGGTCATGCCGATCTGGCCGTACCATTCGCACTCGAATTCGACATCGCCGATCTCAGGGAAAAGCCGCTTCAGCGAGCGCTTCGCCCAGCCCTTGTGGATGGAAAGGCCGGTATTGCGCAGCGCTCCGACACTGCCGAAGACCAGACGACCAGCCTGATCCATGCGGAAGGAGGAGAGGATCTCCTTCGTGTCCCACACACCCTCGCGATTGGGCAGGATCGATTGACGCAGATTATGGCCGAGCGGCACGGTGGCGAAATTGAAATAGGGTAGAAACACCTGCTCGTTGCGAACCTGCTCCCAGGGGCCGGTGCTGTAGGCATCGGTCGCCACGATGATCCAGTCAGCGGTGATTTGCCCCCGCGCCGTCTTCACCACCCAGCGGCTGCCTTGCTTCTCCGTCGCAATCACCGGGCTCGCCGTGTGCAGCACGACGCCCGCCTGTTGCGCGGCATGGGCAAGCCCGCGCGCATAGGCGAGCGGCTGCAGCGTGCCGGCCCGCATATCGAGCAGCGATCCGCTATAGGCGTTTGTGCCGATGCGTTTTGCCGTCTCATCCGCATCGAGCAGCGTGACGGCCGCGCCGCGCGCCGACCACTGTTTGTAGCGTTCCTCGACTTCCTTCAATCCGTCAGGGCCGACGGCACAATGCAGGGTGCCCTGCTTCTCAAGCTCGCAGGCGATGCCATGCTTTTCGATCAGCGCCATCACCAGCTGCGGCGCATTGCCGAGCAGATCGAGTAGCCGCTCACCATAGACAGATCCAAGCACACCGGGCAGATCATCAGGCATGACCCACATGCCTGCATTGATAAGGCCGACATTGCGGCCTGCTCCACCAAAACCGATGTCCTTCGCCTCCAGGAGCACGACTCGCGACCCGGCCTCGGCTAAATGCAGGCCGGAGGACAGGCCCGTATAGCCGCCGCCGACGATGACGACATCGGCCTCGGCAGCGCCTTCCAGCGCAGACGTAACAGGCGGCTGGGGAGCAGTCTTTTCCCACAGGCCGTGGGAGCGCGGATCATTGAGCATCGGACAGTCCAGTCAGGATCGAAATCGGCACTCTAGCGCCGCCTCCGCGCTTGCGGAAGCGGCCAAATATCAGGCCACTGTCTTCAGCGTCAGGTCGCAAAGGCCTAACTTTACCATGGCAAGATCGAGCGATGCAGCCTGCCGCTCGGCGTAAAGTGCGAGCTCGTCCTGCACGTCAACGCCAAGCGCTTCCTCGAAGGCAACACGGTTCGATCGCGTCGCATAATTCTGCTGTTGGTCCGTACCGAGATTCGATTGGAAGATACCAGCCGCGCTGACGGGCAGGAAATCCTCGTAGATAACCGGATCGAAGTGCAGATACCCTTTGGCGATCAATGCTTCCGGATCAGACGGCAAATGCCCTCTGGCCGCAATGCCGGCAGGAGTTGCGGAATAGTGGAAAAAGGCCAGCCCTTCGCGCCGCAGCTCATCCCAATTATCCGGCAACGCCTTGAACCGTTCGGCAAGCTCAGAATCATAATCGCCAGCCTTGGCGCCGGCTGCGCCGACCTGCACTTCGCCGCGCACAGAGGCAAGCAGCTTATCATAGAGCGCCCGGCCCTTGGCCGTCAGCGCCACGCCGCGCTGTTCGATCTCGCCGAAGCGGGCCGTGTGCGTGCCCGATATTGCCCCAGCAGCACCCGTGAAGGCGATCGGCTCCTCAAGCGCCTTGAAGCTCGTCTGCCGCAGCAGGATATCGCAATCTCGCCGCGGAGGGCCTTCGATGACAGCCTTAGGTGTGATGCCGCGCGCGGGCATGCGCCGCTGCACTTCGTCAATATCGAGCGTGCGCGGTGTCAGGTGATTGATATGCGGACCCTTGAAACTGACGACGTCAGCAATGAGGCGATGCGTATCATGCAGCCGCTTGTAGGTCCCCGCACTGACCGTCGCCTCGCCATGCCAGCGAAAGGTTTCCAGCGCTTCGGCAACAAATTCCGAAGCTTCCGGCTCCGTCAGACCGCCGGCCTTCTCGTGCTGTTCGATGAGAGCGATGGCACGAGGTGTGTAGATGCGCCGTTTGGCGAGGATTGCAGCAACTTCCGCACGCAAATCTTCATCTTCGATCAGCTCCAAGCGTAGAAGTGAGGTGAAAACGCGAAACGGGTTGACGTTCAACGCCGCCTCATCGACCGGCCGAAAGCAGGTGGAATGTACGGGAACGCCGGCGACCGAAAGATCGTAGTAACCGACCGACTGCATGCCCATGACGGCAAAGAGCCGGCGGATCGTGAATAGCTCTTCGGCCGTTCCGAGACGGATCGCGCCATGACGCTCGACATCGATACGTTCCAGCTCTCCCGCACGCCGAAGCCGCTCGCTGAGTTCCTGGTCTCTCGCGAGGACTTCGGCGTTGACCTCCTCCACAAGCTCGATCAGCGTCCCGTATTGAGGCACCTCCGTCCGGTACATCTGCGACATGGCTTCGGTGAAAAGCGAACGGATGTGGTCCGTGGAGACGAAAGGGACGGGCATGAAGGAACTCCGCGTTCATTCCGATTTTGCAGGATGAAATTCTTTACAATCCAGCTTGAGCCATGAATATCGACGTTTCGGAAATAGCCCATTCTGAAACGGAATGATCATGCTCGCACCAAGACGGTTTTTGCCCTCGATCTCCCATCTCGCCGCCTTCGAGGCAGTAGCCCGCACTGGCAGCGTGACGGCGGCGGCCCGCGAACTCGACCTGACGCAGAGCGCCGTCAGCCGCCAGGTCAAGGCACTGGAGGAACACCTCGGTGTCGAGCTTTTCCTGCGCGAGCGGCAAACCGTGCGCCTTACAATCGCCGGTGATGCCTATGCTCGAGAAATTCGCGAAGCGCTGCGGCGCATCTCCAGCGCCTCGCTGAACCTGCGCGCCAACCCGCATGGTGGCACGCTGAACCTCGCCATCCTGCCGACCTTCGGTACACGCTGGCTGGCACCGCGCCTCGGCCACTTCCTTGCCGCCAATCCGGGCGTCACGATCAATCTCGCTACCCGGCTTTCCCCCTTCGATTTCCGCCTTGATTCCATCGATGCCGCCATCCATTTCGGTCATCCGCATTGGCCCGGCGCGGAACTCGCCTTCCTGATGTCGGAGCACACGCTGCCCGCCTGCAGTCCAGACTTCCTCAAACGCAATGCGATCACCCGACCGGAAGACCTCCTGACGGTGCCTCTCTTGCATCTGACGACCCGGCCCGACGCCTGGGAACGCTGGTTTGCCGATAGCGGCGTCGACTTCGAAAGCGTGCACGGCATGTTGTTCGACCAGTTCGCCACGGCAGCGCAGGCAGCAATCGCCGGCCTCGGTGTCGCCCTGCTGCCAACCTTCCTCATGCAGGAGGAATTGAAACGCGGCGATCTCATTGCCGCCGTTGACAGGGAGATGGAAAGCCGCGAGCGCTACTATCTCGCCTTCCCACCGGAGCGTGCCGATTACGCGCCGCTTGCCGCCTTCCGCGACTGGATCGTCTCCGAGGCCGGTTCGGATCCGGACACGTAAGGAAGGCTTGCATCGCAGCAGCGGTTTCGACCATTATGCGCGCCATCAGAATTCGACGCAGGAAATTCCCATGAAGCCGATCTTCGTCCAGCTCCAGTGCGCCCCAGGCAAGACCTATGAGGTCGCTGACGCCATCTACAAGACCGAACTGGTCTCGGAGCTCTATTCGACATCAGGCAATTACGACCTGCTGCTCAAGGTCTACATCGAGGAAGGCCAGGATATCGGCAAGTTCATCAACGACAACATCGCCAATATCCCCGGCATCATCCGTTCTCTGACGACATTGACCTTCAAGGCGTTCTGACGCGATTAACCCTTCTGTTAACAAAGCCGGCTGTAGTGCGCCCGCATATACCGCACATTAACGGCCGGCATGGCTGATCCTTCCCACGAAGAATAGGTGGGAAATGTCCGTCTCCATGATCGAGACCTTTGAGAACAGGGCGCAGCCGCAGGCGGCGCCCCTCATCGTGCATGTGGTGCGCCAGTTCCTGCCAAACCGTGGCGGGATGGAAGATGTGGTTGCCAATCTGGCTCGCCAGACGCTGAAGCGCGGATATCGCGTTCGCGTCGTCACGCTTGATTCCCTTTTCACCGCACCCGAAAAGAAGCTTCCGCTACGTGAAATCATCGACGGCATCGAGGTGGTGCGCATCCCCTGGTCCGGCAGTAGCCGCTATCCGGTAGCACCGCAGGTGTTCCGCCATATCGGCGATGCCGACCTCATTCATGTCCATGCGATCGACTTCTTCTTCGATGCACTCGCCTGGGGCAGGCTCCTGCATCGCAAACCCATGGTCGTGACGACCCATGGCGGCTTCTTTCACACCAAGAAATTTCTTGTCATCAAGAAGGTTTGGTTCAGCACGCTGACACGGCTCTCGGCGATGGCCTACCGGCAGGTCGTGTGCTGCAGCGCGTCCGACCTCAGCCAGTTCATTCGGATCGTTCCTGACGGCATCACCATCGAAAACGGCGCCGATATCGGCAAATTTGCCGATATCGGCTCGCGCGCACCCGAACGTCGCATCGTCACGATCGGGCGTTTCTCCGTGAACAAGCGGCTCGATAACCTGCTGAATGCTGGGGCCGCCCTCGTCAGACGCAATCCCGATTGGCATCTCGATATTGTCGGCGCCGAATCCGATCTCAATGCCGCCGATCTCAAGCGTGAAATCGCCGAGAGATCGCTGGAGAAGTCTGTCACCCTCAGCATCTCGCCTGACAACCAGGCGATCCGCGACATCATTGCCAAAGCATCCCTCTTCGCTTCCGCTTCGGAATACGAAGGTTTCGGGCTTGTCGCCCTGGAAGCGATGAGCGCCGGCCTACTGCCGGTTCTCAACGCCAATGAGGCCTATCGCGCGCTGGCTGGAAGGCATGAGGCAATTGCCCTCGCCGACTTCACGAAACCGGACGCGGCCGCGGATGTGATCGAAGAAGCTTACCGGAAAGTCGCTGCCGAGGGTGCGGTCCTGCGGGAAAGCCTCATCGAAGCCACCCAGGCCTATTCGTGGGATGCTGTGGCAGGGCGCTACATCGACCTCTACCGGTCGATCGGCATTATCGCCTAGAGAAATTCAAGCAAAAGCGAACAGCAGTTTTGCATCCGGAATTGTGGGAACACGAGGCGACGGAGCATTTCGTGTTTCAACGAAAACGAAAATGCTCCAGAAAATCAGGAGATTCTCAGGCCTTCGCCAGCCGGACGATCTCGTCCAGCACCAGCTTGCGCGATTCCGGCGGCGTTAGGTTGTGATCGGCATCCTGCAGCATCACCACTCGCACATTGGGGTGCCGGGTAAATTTGTGCCCGCGCGGACCGAAGTGGAAATACATGTGGTCGAGACCGACATCGCCTTCACTGTAGATCAGGGTCAGCGGCACCTTGCGCTTGCCGAGCGCGGCAAAGGACTGGCGCACTTGCCGTGCGATATGACGGCGGCCCGGAATGAGTTCGACAAGCGGCGCGATGCGCGGCGAAAGCCGGCGGCCGATCGCGATGAAGATATTCTGCAACGCCGCAAAGACATCGACCTCGCCGCGGAACAGTCGCCTGACCGTGTCGAGCCGCATCATCCGCTGACCGTAGTCGTCGACGCTGCGCGGAACGGAGACGACATGCTCGCGCCGCACCGGCATCTCGGGATCCCAGTAGTAGACGAAGGGATTGATGGAAACGATCGCTTTCAGGCGTTCGTCCTCGATGCCCGCACGCAGGGCCACATAGCCGCCACTGCAGCGACCCGCGACCATGATCGGGCCCGCGACGAAGCTTTCCAAGAGATCCAGCGAGGCGAGCGCATCTTCCGTCTGCGTCGCCGAATAGAGAACCTGTTCCGGCGCATCCGGGCGGGGAACGCTGTCGCCGACATTGGCGGAATCGAAGCGCAGTGAAACGACGCCCTGGCGAGCCAGTTCACGCGCCATATCGACAGTCGTACGACCCCAACCGGCGTGCCGATCATAGGCCGTCGACATGAAGAGCACGGCATTGCCTTTGATCTCGCCCTGCGGGCGACTGATGACGCCGATGAGATGCTGGAATGCGCCGAAACGAACCGGAATTTCCTCAAAACCATCACCCGCGAGCGGTTGGTTTTCGACCATCTGCGGAGAATGAGTGGCGGATGCTTCTGGCGAGGTCGTCTCGACAAGCCATTCGGCGAGCAGGTCGATGACTGCCATCGGCGTCTTCGCAAAGAGCGGGTTCGTGACCAGCTCGTCATAACCTTCGAAAACGCGCTGCTCGACATTGCCGCCGAGCGCCTTCAGTGCGTCAGCAAACCCCGTATCGTCGACGCGAACCGGGCGTTCGAGGATGAGGTAATTCGGCGCTGCCAGGTCCTGCGGTGAGCTGATATTGAGTTTGCCGATTTCCGCAGCAATTGCGTCGGGCAAAGACAGACCGGCGATCTGGACCTGTGCGCTCGGCGCATGCTCCTTGCTGAGACCAAGGTCGGCATGGATGATGCGCGACCACATGTTGATTTCGCGCAGATGCCCCCTGCCGCTCAGAATAGGCGCAAGCAGCACGACGCTGTCGACGCCCTCGATTGTATGGCCGGTCAGATGAGCAAGCGTGCCACCGAGACCCTGGCCGACAAGAATGATCTGCGAGCAACCACTGAGCGCCTTCAGCTTTCCAGCCGCCGCGCGGATAGAATTCTTCCAGATTTCCAGGCTCGGTGTGTGATCACCAAAATCCAGAGCGTCACCCGTACCCGTATAGTCGAAACGCAGGCTCGGGACGCCGATATCGGCAAAATGCTCTGCCGCCACACGGTAGAATTTCCGCGTGCACATTTCCTCGAAACCCCAGGGACTGACGAAGAGAACGGCAGCCGAACGTTTTGTAACGTCAGCCTTTTCAGGCATGAAGAGACCGATCGTGCCATCGAAGACAACGGGAAGAGCAGCAGCACGGCCGGCGCCTTCTGCCGGTTCGCGCGAGAATTCTTCGTTGACCGGCTTCTTCTGTTCCCCTTCGGGGGTCGGCGCGGTGATGAAATCAACCGCGCGCCTTGCCGGTCCCTTCAACAGCGCCGGGATCTTGTCGAGGATCGAGCGCAGCACCTGGATATCCTCGGCCGGAACGGCACGGAAGACCTTAAGCGCAGCAAAATAGGCAAATGTGCCGGCAATGATCGCGACGACAAGGCCAACAGGCCCCTGGAAGATCTCGAGCGCGGTAATTGCGCCGCAAGCGCACAATACCGCCGCAAGCGTGATTTTCGTAAGGCTGAGATAAAGCCCCGAAAGCTGAGCTCCGAATCCCGTTTGTCTGACCATCATTACCGACATCGCAACAAATACGGCTATGCGCACAAGCGCGGCACCCTCAGCGGCCAGCCTAGGTACGATGAGTAAACAACCCACTACCATCAGGAGGCCACCTATCACACTGATTTTCAACCGTACATTGGCCTTGTCGATCGAAAGCAGGTACAGGCTGAGAACCTGCATCAAAGTGTACGCCGGCGCCACAAGCGCAAGCAGGGCAACAACCCCGCCGCTTCGATCGAAGGCTTCGCCGAATACCACATGCACCAGTTCACTGGAGATCGCGGCAAGCCCGAGGCTCATCGGCAGCACGATATAGGCCATGCTGCGGATGACTGCAGCGAAGGCCTCGACCGGGAATTTCGCATCGGCGCTGGCATGGCGCCGTTCCGAATAATAGGGCAGCAGGCTGCCGCTCATCTGGATGGGAAGCTGCAGCGCGATATTGGCGATGGACAGGCCGGCAGCATAGAAACCAACCATTTCCACCGACCAGAACTGCTGCAGGAAAAGCAGCTCGATACGGTTGAGGAAGATCGAATCGATGATGAATTGCATCGACAGGATGACCGACGATGACGCCAGATATTTGAGCGAGACGCCGCAGCGGTCACGGCGGGTAGAGAGGATCGGCAAGGTCGCGACGAAAAGCACGAACTGGCCGAGCGCATAGCCGACCAGCACGCCCAGCACCCCATAAAAAACCGCGCCGATCGCCACGCCCACTAGCTGGAAGACCGAGACGATCAGCGTCAGCCGAAAGAAGGTGCCGAGCCGCTTCTCGCCGATAAGGTAGAATTTGACGAAGGAGCCGATTGCCTGAACGAAGAAAAGGATACCGGTGACCAGCGCCACCGACGGCGCGGTATCGGCCCAGTGCATCTCCTCCGAGGTCAGGAAGAACATGGCATAGAGCCCCAGCAACACGAGCGTGGAGCAAACCATGAATGTGACGAGGATCGAGGCAAATCCCCTGCGCTGCTCAAGGCTGTAGCCCTGCGCCGAGAGTTGCGGCAGCGTCTTCAGAAGCGTGATGCTGGAGCCGAGTTCGGCAATCGAGGCGCCGGTGACGACGAGCCAGAGCGAGAAGGCAACAATGCCATTGGCCTCAGGTCCGAGCAGGCGTGCGGTTATGATCGAGGAAGCAAACCCCGTCACCAGAAGCAGCATGCCCGCCGCCGCATTCATCATCGAGTTTGCAATAATGCCCTTCGACATCGATCCATCCGTTGCACGCCGCATCGCGGCCAAAAACAAGCCATCTCTAAATTGGAAATGTTAAAATAAAGGGGAGTGACGCCCTCAGCTTAGCTCACCTGCATCGCCGAAAGCCTTGAAAGCGCCTTGTCATAGCTGTGCTCGGCAAGATGGCGCATCAGATAGTCCCTGGCCCCCTCCGCCTTCCGCCTCGCACCATCTGTATCCGAATGGATGCTCTTCAGATGCGCTGCCGCTGCCGCCGGCGAAGGATCGGCCCAGACTGCATCCTTGAGATCTGCAAATTCCGGATGGCTATCGACGACGGGAATGAGCGACGGCTCGACCAGCCAGGTATTATCGGGGTCACAAAAGTCTGCAGTGCCCGACCAGCCGGTCGAGACGACAGGCGTGCGATGCATAATCGCCTCGGCGACCGTCAGGCCGAAACCCTCGGAACGATGCAGGGAAAGATAGGCGTTGGAATCGCGGATAATGCCGTTGATCTCCGAACTCGTCAGATTGTCGGTAACGATCCTGATATTAGGATCGCCTTCGACGGACTGCATGACTGCTCGAAGCGTCTCGTCCCTTGCCGGATTGCCACTCGCCTTCATCAGGAGAAAGGCATTGGGGCATTCAGCGCTGAACAGCCTGAAGGCCTCGATCGTGCCCTGCGGGTTCTTGCGGTTGATCGAGGAACCGGCACTGAAGATGAACGACACGAAGAAGGCGTCATCGGCGATCCCGAACTTCCGCCGGATGCCTTCAGCCGCCGGGCGCTCGGTTACTGGATGCGGCACGACGATGACAGGTGCGGTCGTATGCGGCGCGATCGCCCGTCTCGTGAATTCCGAGGGAACGAAGACGGCGTTCATATAGTGCACGGCATTGCGCCATTCCGCTGGTACCACTTCGAGCTCCCAGGCCCAGTAGCCGATGTTGAAGGTGCGGGTGAAATTACCGAGCCCCTTCTTCAGGATCGCGCGCGGCAGCATGGGCGGATTGAGATGCCATATGCGGCTTCCCGGCTGACCGTCGGAGAGATTCGCCGGTGCCCATTCCACCAGCTTGTCTTCGTCCGGATGGGTGCTGACGTCAGCAAGCATGATCTCTCTACCCGCCTTCGAGAGTGCGGCAGCGCAAAGCCTTGCGGATTCCCCGACGCCTGCAGCCATCGACAGATAGCCGACGATCTCGACAGGTCGGCGCGGATTGAAGGCAAGGCGCGATTTGACGATGAGGCGCTGCAGCAGATGCCCGCGCACGCTCCGATAGACGCCCCGCAAAGCCTCTTCCGCCTGCACTCTGATCGTCATGACCGCTCCCTGGTCCTTAAAGCGCGAAACGGCGCGAGGCGCCGACGCTCCTGATTTCACCGGTCGGCAGCGCTTCTCCATCGGTGCCCGCAGCGGCAATGAGCTTCACCCGCTTGGCCGGACCCGGCGCCAGATGGAACCAGTCCTCTTCCGCTCGATAGCCTTCGACATCGATGTGCACCGACTGCGCCAGCCTGTCGGTCGCAAGCGTGATGAACCAGTCGTCGCCCTCGCGCATGAAGGACGCTTCGATCGTCGCGTCGTGGAAGGCTTTCGGCCGCCCGCGAGGAAAATGGAAAGCTTGCGCCAGGAGCCCGCCGTCCATCGTCGACCGCAGCCAGCCGACGCTCACATCATGTGACGGCGCGCCAAAACGGAAGGCATAGGCCGCATCGAAGAAGCCGCCGAAAAGGTCGGTGCAGGCGATGCGCTCCACGCTTCTGGGGTCAAGGTTGAAGGCCTTGCTGCCGCTTGCCACCTGCTGGCGCCCATCGCGCAGGCAGGCGACATCGAGTTCGAGAGCGACCACCTTGTCCGTTTCATTGATAACGTGAGCGTAAAGCCCGTTCGTCCCTTCATCAGTGAAGACGACCTGGACAGGACGGAAGGCGCGGCGCATTGCGTACCAGACGGGCTTCGGCTCGCCGGTGGAATCGATCACACCCCAGCCAGCCCCTGGCAACAGATCCTGCAGGGTCCAGACGAGCGCGCCATTGCAGGACGATCCCTTGCGCCGCCATTCGGCAAAGGTTTCCTCCAGCACCTCACCCGTCACAGCACGCGAAAGATCGAGATAGCGTTCAGGGTCTTCGCGGCGGAGCCTGGCCGGGTCGAGATCGTAAAGAAGCCCGAGATAGAAATCGCGCACATCCTCGAAATCCCAGGAGGCACCGCGGTCGCGCGGGACCCGCTCTTTCCAGAGCGGACTGTGAACCGATGGCACATCGAGATGCCGCTGTAGCATCCTCTGCTGCGGCACATGGGCAAATGCCAGGCTCTCGGCCGCGAAACGGACCTCGGCACGTCGCGCATCATCGAGCGGCCGCATATAGGCTCCGACGCCGTAATAGTGCGTAACGCCGGCGTTCGGCGAGAAGGGCATCGCTCCGCCATAGGGCGAATTCGGCACATAGGGGACATCCGGGCGCACGCGCTGGCAGATTGCCGGGATGATCTCGTCGGTGATCGGCCCGCTCCAGAAATCCGAGGGGAGGCCGAACATCGCGGCCTGCTGGTGGATTTCACTGCCGCCGCAGAGCACGGCAAGCGAGGGCGAGAGCTGCACTCCGTGCAGGAATTCCTCCACCTCGGCATGCACATGGCCGATAAACGCCTTGTCATTCTTCGGATAGTCGAAATTGGCGAACATGAAGTCCTGCCAGACCAACAGGCCGAGCTCGTCGCAGAGCGCGAAGAAATCAGGTGTCTCGTAGGCCATGGTTCCGCCGATGCGGATCATGTTCATGCCGGCCTCGGCCGCAAGCCGCAGGAAGGGTTCGTAATCGGCCCGCTCGCCCGGTAGCCGTGCAATATCGGCTGTCGTCCACACCGCGCCCCGGCAGAAGACCCGCTCGCCATTGACGAGAAGCGCGAAATCGCTGCCGTCAGCGCCATGGTTGGCCTCGATCCGCCGGAAACCCGTTTTGCCCAGCGAGTGTTCTTCGCCGTCGAGGATCAGCGTCACGTCATAGAGATGTGGCACACCATGCGTGTGCGGCCACCATGCCTCGACTTCGGGCAGTTTGAGGATCGCCGAATAATGCCGGTCGCCGATCTTCTCAAAACCCTGTTCGACGCCAGCGCAGCGCAGCAGCATCACAGGCTCTTCGCCATCGGTATAAAGGGAAACGCTGAGCCGCCCCGCCCGGTTTTCCTCGAGCATGGCGCGTACCGAGACATTGTCGACCGCAGCCACTCCTCGCCGCACGAGCGAAATCGGACGCCATGGCCCCACGGCATGGATCTCCGGACACCAGCCGGGCATATGCCCGAGCAACGTGTTGCGGACATTCTTCAGCCCCTGCGGCGTAATCATCTGCGGCCGCCAGCGAGCACGCGGTCCGGGTTCCGCAAGGCGAGGGCCAAGCGCCCGGAAGCAAAGCGCCAGTTCATCACCGCCTGTCAGCGTCACCGGCATTTCGTGCGCAGTAAACATGCTCTCGGAAGAGAGGATTTCCTGGCCGTTGAGAAAAACATGGCAGATCGTCGCCAGCCCCTCAAAACGCAGGATCGCCTCACCCGGCTCCGTATCGAACAGGCGGGTCAGATACCAGGCGTCCTTGGTGTTCAGAGCCCGCGGATTTTCGCGGTCGAAGAGACCAGCCCTTTCGAGCGCGGCCGCGACCGTGCCCGGAACGGGCGCTGGAATGAACTGTGCGGAAAGGTGAATATCATGGGGTGTCGCGCAGGCATCAGGCTCGGTCAGAACCAGATTCCACCCTTCGGAAAGCAAGCTTTCCTCAGCTCCGATGCTTGCTAACCGCCCCCGCATGGTCAGATCTCCGGCTTCAGACTCGCTCCACAAGCGATGCCATCATCGAATCCCATGCATCGGCTGCCGGATCAAGTGCCGCTTTCAATGGCTCGAACTTGTGGCGGGTGACCGCGCGGGCAAGCTGGAACTGAACCGACTTCGCCCCTTCCGAGATGCGGCGCGCCTCCTCAGCGGCAACACCAAACTCGCCGGCTGAAAGCCAGGTCAGATGATCGGCAGCAAGTTCGAAATTCGCACCCACCTGCCGCAGCGTGTTGAAGGCATATTTGTGGAAGAAGCCGAAGGGCCGATCGGCCACTGCTTCGACCTGCAGCGGAAAGACCTCGGCAAAAGCGCGGATCGGGTTGGCGCTCGGGCGGCGACGAAAATGGAAAGCAAGGAGACGCCGGGAAACCTCGCGCAGATGCGCTTCGCCGACAGGGCGTTCCGGGAACTTGACGAATTCCGTATAGGGCAGGAACGGCGCATCCTCGTCCGTCAGATGGGATTGGAACAGCCCGTCGAAATCCTCGCCTTCGATGCGGAAATAACCGGCATTGTGGAAGTAGTCGACGCGCTTGCCGGCAAAATCCAGCCGGTTGATCGCGACCGTGGTCTTGCCATGCTCCTGCCGGTAGGCGGTGCCGCGCGTATCCGGCATGTAGAAGGAATCCATTTCGATGAGGCAGAGCCGCCCGCGGGCTGTCTGCACCTCGATATGCCGCTCGATACGGTCGTAGATCGCAAGCTCGGTGGCGCGGATGCCGTAGAGCGCTTCGAGATCCTCCAACGGCACCTTGAAGAAGGTGAACTGGTCGCCCTCGAAATCCTGCGTCAGCGTAAAACCGAGCATGGCTTCCGGCGCAACGCCGAAGGTCGAGAGAACCTCGATCCAGAGATCGATATAGCAATTGGTCTCCGGCCATATGCGCTCGTTGGAATGCAGCGCATGCGGCTTGTAGGCATCAGGGTCGATACCCGCAAAGACCGATGTCATCGTGCCGCTCAGCCCCACAGGACTTTCCGCACACTTGCCGGCCATTCCTTGACGTCGAGACCGTGGTGATGGAAGAGCGCGAGCGCGATGCGCTCCAGGCCGAAGCCGACGCAGGCGGTATGGGCGACGCTGCCGTCTTCGAGGTTCAGGCCCCACTTCACGCCGAAGGAGTCCTGATGGTAGTTGAAGCTCATGCAAGCCGTCGGATTTGCCGCCGAGGTGATCGGGATCAAGAGTTCGAACTTCAGGTTCTGGTCACGCTGGTTATTGACCATCATTTTGCCGGCACGGCCGAAAAAGGGGTCGTTGGCAACATCGATCGTAACGTCGAGCCCGACCTGCTTCATCATTTCAAGGCCGCGATCCATCCAGCTCTGGCGGAAATCGGTCACATGTTGCTCGGTGCCCATGCAGACATATTCGCGCATGCGAAAGAGCTGCTGACGAGCCGGATCCTTGGAAGGCTCATGGCGGAAACAATAGGATTGCAGATCGAAGAGGCCGCCCTTGGCAGGCAGGTTGCCGCGCTTGGCAACAGTCGGATAGAGCGGATAGCAGGCTGCCGGCGTCAGCACGATATCGGTCGCCTTCTGGTCCTTCGTCCAGTCCTCGCCGACTTCCATGCACTGCAACAGGCTCATATGGTCGAGCTCGCTGCCGCAGAAGCTGTGCACCGTGCCGGCGAGCTGCGGAAAGCTCTTCATGTACCCGCTCTTTTCGAAGAGTGCGCGGTTCATGCCAGGCGGAAAACGCATCGCCTCGGCGCCATCGGCGCCGCCAAACTTATCGATCAGCCGTTCAAAGGCGGCGATAACGTCTTCGAACTGACCACTGCGGCCGTAAAGACCGTCAACGCCGGTATCGATCAGCAGACCGGACTCGAAGAGCCGGTCCAGAAACGAGGTCTGCATATCCATGGCTTTACCCCAGTAGGCTAGTGTCCTGCTTATGGACAAGAAGCATGCTCGACGTATTGCCGAGGATGCGGTCGTTCGAGATCATGAGTTGCGCGGAATGGGCATCGCGCAGATGGCGTCCGAGGCTAAAGGGCGTACCGTTCTTGTAGCCCATGATGCCGCAGATCAGCATGGTATGATTGACGATTTCCAGGATCGTTTCGGAAGAAGCGATCTTCACGTTGTTCATTGCAACGGCAAAACCCATCGAAGAAAGCTTGTCGCCGTCAGCCTTGGCGTCTTCATAGGCCTTGAGGCCGGCAACGACGTTCGACTTCACCATCTGCAGAAGGTTGGAGACCTCCGCGAGGCGAAGCGCGCCGGGCGGCGTGGCATCGGGAGACTTGCGGGCGGCGGCACGCACGAATGCTTGAGCGCGGGAAACGGCGTCAACCGCGATGCCGTACCAGACACCGCTCCAGAGCAGGTGTGAAGATGCCAGCATCGACTGTGCAGCGATTTCAGCAAAAGGCTTCGGCAGGATCTGTACAGCCGGCGCCTCGCCCTTGAACAGGAAGCCGTCGGAGCAAGTGCCGCGCATGCCGAGTGTATTCCAGACATGCGTCTTTTCGATCGTGTACTGGTCTTTCAGGAAAGCTGTCAGCACCTGATCGGAAGAGGCGGCCTGCGAATGGCTGCGCGAGGTGATGAGAATGGCGTCGGCATGCGAACCGTAGGAAATGACGGTTGCGTCCTTTTCCAGCCGGCAGGTATCACCGTCGATTTCGATCGCGCAGATGCTGTTGCGCAGATTGCCGCCGATCCCGCCCTCGGTGGTGGCGGAGGCGATGAGGAGCTGTTCGGCGACTATGCGGCGCATGAAGGCGCTATGCCATTCGCTGTCAACGCCATGTTCGACAAGGCTTGAAAGCTTGATCTGGTGCATGGCGAAGACCATCGCGCTTGCCGCGCAGGCCTGACCGAGCACCGAGCACAATTCGGCGATATCGGTAATGGAAGCGGCCTCGCCGCCGAGATGGCGGGGAATCTGGATGCCGAACAGACGCTCGGCCTTCATCGCGTTTACGGCTTCCTGCGGGAACCGGCCCTCAAAATCGACGGCATCCGCATGCCTTGCCGCAATTTCGGCGACGCGAGCAGCCCTTGCGACGAGGCTGTCTTCCGTGATCTTGACCGGGAAGTTCATCAGGCGACCTTTCGGCTATCCTGAATGAGATCGACCGTCTTGGCGATCGCTGAAATGCTGGAAAAGGACTTGCGGTTCAGGAGATTATCCGGAAATTCGATGTCGAATGCCTCTTCGATGCCGAGCATGAGCTGCACCGAGGCGAAGGACGTCAGACCCGCGGTGTAGAGATCCGCATCATCGGCAACCTGATCAATCGAAACAGGAAGCTTACCGAATTTGGCTACGAGGTCGCGGATTGTCTTGTTCATCCCATTAACTCCAGATTTTCATGATCCTGAGCCGGCATTCATCGCCTTTTCATGGGAGTGCTTTTAGTGCGGAAAACAGAACATTCCGCTAATGTTATTAGTTAAATATAACTATCGCCCATACTTGGCATTTTACAAATCATGCCGGGCTGATGCCTAATACTTAATTTCTATCAATAGTTTGATATAGTCTAAGCAGAGCGGCCGCAACTGGCGGCGGCTGTGCCGAGTGCAGAAATGGTACGCCAAACGCGCACTTTTGCGTTAACCGGCAGGCGGATAGGAATGCTCGCCACCGCGATAATCGGAGATCGAGTAGCAGCCCTCCCCGGTCGTCTTCACGGCGCTCTCGCCGATTACCGCCTTGCCGTAACCGCCGGGAATATCGAGAATATAGGTAGGCTGGCAGAGCCCGGAGATACGGCCGCGAAGCGAGGCGACGATCTTCTGCCCCTCCTCTATCGACAGCCGGAAATGGCTGGTGCCGGGCGCAAGATCCGGATGATGCAGATAATAGGGTTTCACACGCGTCTCGACAAAGGCCCGCATCAGTTCCGCCAGGATATCAGGATCATCATTGACGCCCCTCAGGAGCACCGACTGGCTGACCATGACGATGCCTGCATCCACCAGCCGGGCGCAGGCGGCGCGTGCTTCCGCCGTCAGTTCCCGCGGATGGTTGGCGTGAAGCGCGACATAGACAGTCTTGCCACTCGCTTTCAGAGCCGCGATCAGCTCTGCATCGATCTTTTGCGGATCGACGGCGGGCACGCGCGTATGGAAGCGCACGATCTTCACGTGCTCGATCTCTGCAAGCTGGCTGAGAATCTCACCAAGACGCCGCGGTGAAAGCACCAGCGGATCGCCGCCCGTCAGGATCACTTCCCAGATTTCGCCATGCCCGCGGATATAGTCGAAGGCGGCAGTGAGCGCCGCTGCATCGAGAGTGCCGAGCCCCTGCGGCCCGACCATCTCCCGCCGGAAACAGAAGCGGCAATAGACCGGGCAGACATGCACGGCCTTCAGCAGCACGCGGTCGGGATAGCGATGCACGATGCCCTCGACCGGGCTGTGGGCATGATCGCCTATGGGATCAGCCCGTTCCTCCGACGTGGTGACGAGCTCCGCTGCATCGGGCACGAATTGCCGGGCAATCGGGTCAGCCGGATCGGCATGATCGATCAGCCGCGCCATGGCGGGCGTCAGCGTGAGGGCATAACGCGTGGCAACCTCGTCGAGCGCCAGCCGTTCGGCTTCTTCGATCAGCCCCGCCCTGACAAGATCGTCCACGCTCTTGATCGGACGCATGATATTCATCGGCCGTACTCCGCGACCGGCGCCCAGAGCACCTGATCGATCCGAGAGGCACCCGTCGCCAGCATCGCCAGGCGGTCGAAGCCGAGCGCGATACCGCTTGCTTCCGGCATGATTGCCAGCGCGGCCAGAAAATCCTCGTCGAGCGGATAGGTCTCGCCATAGACCCGCACCTTCTCCGCCATCTCGATCTCGAAACGACGCCGCTGCTCGGCGGCATTGGTCAATTCGCCAAAGCCGTTGGCAAGCTCGACGCCGCAAGCATAAAGTTCGAACCGCTCCGCCACGCGGGGATCGCGCGCCGACGGCCGCGCAAGCGCGGCTTCGGAAACCGGATATTCATCGAGAATGGTGACGCGGCCGAAGCCGAGATGCGGCTCGACCTTCTCCACCAGCACCCGGCTGAATAGATCGGCCCAATGGTCATCATCGGCAACGCGCATGCCGACCCGCCCCATTTCGGCAGCGAGATGTTCGCGATCGGTCGAGCCGTCAGCAGACACAGAAGCCAGAAGATCGACGCCGGCATAGCGACCGAACGCTTCTGCAACGCTGATACGCTCCGGCCCGGCGAAGGGGTCGCACTCGGCGCCACGATAGGTGAGCGTTGTGGTTCCAATCGTTTCGGCGGCGAGCGCCAGCATGCGCACACAATCCATCATCAGGCTCTCATAGCTTTCGCCCGCACGATACCATTCGAGCATGGTGAACTCAGGATGATGGAGCGGCCCACGCTCGCGGTTGCGATAGACATGTGCGAAGCAGACGATGCGTTCTTCACCAGCGGCCAAGAGCTTCTTGCAGGCAAATTCCGGCGACGTGTGCAGGTAGAAGGGTGCAGCCTGTCCATCTGTCGTCAGGGCCTGTGTGGCAAACGCATGCAGATGCGCCTCATTGCCCGGAGAGACCTGCAAGGTGGCGGTATCGACCTCAATGAAATCCTCACGCGCGAAGTAGCCGCGCAACGCTGCCTGGATCGCGTTGCGCCCCATGAGGAACGGACGGCGATCGGCGTGTACGGCGGGGGTCCACCAGGGAGACGCTTTGGCGCTCGTGAGGTTCATTCAGCGCTTTCCTCGCCGGATTCAGCCGGTATGGGGGTGGCTATTTCTGCGATTTTAGGTTAGTGCGCCCCGAAAGAAAAACATTTTGCGTCTTCAGGGCCATTCCGACTGTCCTCTACGACGCCGAAAGCCGACTTACAAGGAAGTCTTATGGTCAAGGTCATCGCCTCTTCGGTCCGCAAGGGCAACGTTCTCGATGTCGACGGCAAGCTCTACGTCGTTCTCACGGCTCAGAATTTCCACCCGGGCAAAGGCACGCCGGTCACCCAGGTCGACATGCGCCGCATCGTCGACGGTGTGAAGGTTTCCGAGCGTTGGCGCACCACCGAGCAGGTCGAGCGCGCCTTCGTCGAAGACGTCAACTTCCAGTACCTTTATGAAGATGGCGAAGGCTTCCACTTCATGAACCCGGCCACCTATGACCAGGTCGTCGTCGACGTTGACACTATGGGCGACCAGAAGGCCTACCTCCAGGAAGGCATGACCTGCATCCTGTCGATCCACGAAGGCATTCCGCTGGCGCTCGATCTGCCGCGCCACGTCACCCTCGAGATCGTCGAGACCGAGCCGGTCGTGAAGGGCCAGACGGCCTCCTCCTCCTACAAGCCGGCGATCCTGTCGAACGGCATCCGCACTTTGGTTCCGCCCCATATCGACGCCGGCACCCGCGTCGTCATCGCGACGGAAGACAATTCCTACGTCGAGCGCGCCAAGAACTGAGCGCATCAGTTCCAGACATTCCAACGGCCTGGAGCACCCGCTTCGGGCCGTTTTCATTTGACGTCTGCTTCCAAGGGCACGATCGCCCTGACGGCGCCCGTGGCCATATAGAGAAAGGCCGGAAAAACGCCGGCCTCCGTACTCAGAGATGAGGATTGCGCGGCCGGTATTTCTTCACCAGTTTCTGGTTGATCTCCGCAGCACCCGGCATGTTGGCGCTAAGATAGACCGGCGCATCGCCGGACTTGGAAAGCTCGGAGGCGACGTCCGCGAAGATAGCGTTGATGACCGTCACCCCGACCGCCGTCGAGACCGGCCCGACCCGGAGGCCGGTGCCATCCAGATCGAGAACGGCGTCGCCCGGCGGCAATCCGTTGTCGAGCACCACATCTGCGACATCGGCCAACCGCCGGCGGCCATTGGCGATCGCTGTCGAATAGGCAATCGATGTGATGGCGATCACCTTGACGCCGATCTCTCGCGCATAGTCGGCCGCCTCGATCGGCGCGGCATTCACGCCCGAATTCGAGGCGATGATGATGACGTCGCCCGGCTGCATGCCGTAACGCTCCAGCATCGGCCGTACCAGACCCTGCGTGCGTTCATAGACCGAACTGATGACCGCACCCTCATGCAGCATCGCCGAACCGACCAGGACCGGCACCGTGAAGGCGAGCCCGCCAGCTCGATAGTGAACTTCTTCCGCCAGCATATGCGAATGGCCGGTGCCGAAGACATAGACGCGCTTGTCGCCACGGGCAGCCTCGAGTATCACGGCAGCGGCCTGCGCCATCGGCTCCGCAAGGGCCTGTTTCAGCTCCTCCAGCCGGCCGATGAGATTGGCGAAATAGGCGTCCGTAATGTCGCTCATCCGCCGCTCCCTAAGCCGCTTCGCCGTTGAGCCAGGTCGCCGTCACATCGATCGCATCGGTGAAATGCACGAGATCGGCGCGCGCGCCCGGCGAAAGGTGGCCGCGATCGGCAAGCCGCAGGAACCGCGCCGGATAGAGCGTCGCCATCCTGAGCGCTTCAGCAAGCGTCAGTTCCAGATAGGTGACGCCGTAGCGGATCGTCGAAGCCATATCGACATCCGAGCCTGCCAGCGTGCCGTCCGAAAGCACGAGTTTGGAACAGAAACCGCCCCTTTCGCGTCGCACGGTGCGGCCATTGAGCATGAACGTGTCCTTCTCCGAGCCGACGAGCGACATGGCGTCGGTTACGAAGAAAAGCTTGCCCTCGCCACGCTTAGCGTGCAACGCCGTGCGCAATGCCTTCGGATCGACATGGTGACCATCGGCGATGATGCCGCACCAGACCGCCGGATGATCGATCGCCGCCCCGACGAGCCCTGGCGCGCGATGCGCCAGCTGACTCATGGCGTTGAAGAGATGTGTCACTCCCCGGGCACCGGCATCGAAACGAGCTTCCGCCGCTTCGCTCGTGCTGTCGGAATGGCCGATGCTGACGATGACGCCGGCTTCGCTGAGTTCGCGCACCTGCGAAACCGTTACCTGTTCCGCCGCCATGGTGACGAGCAACGTGCCGATCGCCTCGCGCGCAGCGATGAAGGCCTTGACGTCCTTGTCCTCGACCGGCCGCATGAGCTCGGCGAGATGCGCGCCCTTGCGCGCCGGCGCCAGATGCGGGCCTTCCAGATGCAGGCCGGCAACACCGCGGTTCGTCTTCACCGCAACCTTGGCCGCCTCGATCGCTGTTGCCGTTGCCTCGGCCGTGTCGGTGATCAGCGTCGGCAGCAGTGCCGTCGTGCCGTATGGCCGATGTCCATCGGCGATCATGTACATGGAAACCGGCGATGGGTCGTCGTTCAGCATACGACCACCCCCGCCGTTGACCTGCGCATCGACGAAGCCAGCAGACAGCACGCCTCCATCAAGCGTCACGACTTCGCCCTCGGGCAGCTTATTCAGGCCGACGATCGCCTCGACGCGTCCGTCCTTGACGATCAGCGCCCGCTCGTCATGAAAGCGCTCTCCGTCGAAGATACGGGCGCCCGTGAAGATCTTGCGGCTCATCAGACGGTCTCCGTCACCTTGAGCAGGTTTGCCGGCTTGTCCGGATCGAAGCCCTTACGGCGGGTGACCGACTCGATCAGGCGGTAATAGACGAGCAGCGAGACCAGGGGATCGACGAGGCCGTTGCCGGTCGTCGGAACCTGCAGGTTGACGCCGGCAAGCGGCTTTGTGGAGAAGGGCACGGTCGTGGCGCCAAGTTTCTGCAGCCGATCCAGTGCCTTCACATTATTGTCGAAAGCAGCATCTTCAGGCACGAAACCGACGATCGGGAAGCCCGGCTGCACGAGGCGCATCGGGCCATGCATCAGTTCGGCAAGCGAGAAGGCCTCGGCATGAAGACCTGCGGTTTCCTTAGCCTTCAGCGCCGCTTCAAGAGCAATGGCGAAAGCCGTGCCGCGGCCGCCTGTGTAAAGCGATGCGGCGCTGAACAGAACACCCTCGGCAGCAGCAGTATCGATGCCCGATGTCGCAGACAAAGCGGCCGGCAGCTTCTCGATAGCGGCCTGCAGATCGGCCTTGCCGCCGATCGCAGCAGTGACACCGGCAAGGGCGGCAACCGATGCGATGAAGGACTTGGTCGCGGCAACGCTCTTTTCGGCACCGGCATTGAGGCCGAGAACGATATCGGCCTGCTTGGCGAGCGGGCTGTCGGTGACGTTGACGACGGCGATCGTCGTCGCTCCGCCCTTCTTGGCCGCTTCCTGCAGTGCCACGATATCGGGACTGGCGCCCGACTGGGAAACGGTGAAGTGGATGCCACCCTTCAGATGTAGGGAAGCGCCATAGACCGAGGCGATCGAAGGGCCGATCGAGGCGACCGGCACGCCGCAAGTGATCTCGAAGAGATATTTGAAGAAGGTCGCTGCATGGTCGGAAGAGCCCCGCGCCGCCGTCGTCACGACGCTCGGACGGGCGGACGAAAACAGCCGGGCGATTTCGGCAAAAACCGGCTTTTCCTTTTCGAGCAAGGCGGCGACCACTTCGGGCGACTGGCCCGCTTCCTGCAGCATCAACGACTGGTTCTCACTCATAGGTCATCTCCAATTCTCAGTTCGGCGACGAAATCATAGGCGTCGCCACGATAATGCGAGCGGGTGTATTCAACGACACGCTGGTCTTCCAGGCGCGATACGCGCTCGATCAGAAGCGCAGGCGCACCGGCCTTGACATCAAGAATAGCGGCCGAAGAGGGATCGAGCGTGACGGCCGTCAATCGCTGCATGGCGCGCACCGGCTTGTGGCCGCTCTGCGCAAGCGCATCGTAGAGCGAGCCTTCGCCGCCGGCATTGTCGCCAAGAAACTTGACCGGAACGACGGCGCGTTCGATGGCGAGTGGCAGCCCGTCGGCCAAACGAAGGCGGTCGAGCCGCAGCACCGGCTCGTCGACACTGAGGCCGAGCAGGAAGGACTCTTCCGGAGATGGGCTGTTGATGGTGCGCGACAGGATCTGGGCCGCCGGCGAGCGCCCGCGTGAACGCATGTCCGCCGAGAAGGAGGAAAGTCGCCACAGCGACTGCTCCATACGCTCGACCTTGCTGGAAACGAAGGTGCCGCTGCCGTGCCGGGATTCAAGCGCACCCGATGTCATGAGATCCCGATAGGCTGTTCGCACAGTGACGCGGCCGAGTTTCAGAGCTTCCGCCAGATCGCGTTCGCCGGGCAGCGCCGTGCCGGGCTTCAAGAGGCCCTCCTGAATGAGGCCGGTGAGGCCCTGCGCCAGCCGCTTGTAAAGCGGTCCCGTTGCCGCCTCATCGCGCAGCCCACGGCCATTCAGTTCCGCTATCAGACTGGTTCTATCCATGGATACACAATAGAACCTATTTAGAACCAATCGGCAAGCCGGATTCGCTTCACCAAAGAAAAAACCCTCGCGGTTGGCCGCGAGGGTCTCATTAATCAGGACAGGAAATACGAACTCAGTTCTTCGTAAAGATATAATCCGTTTCCTGGCGCAGCACTTCACCGGGACGCAATACCGCGTTCGGAAAGTCCTGATGATTGATGGCATCGGGCCAGATCTGCGTTTCCAGGCAGAAGCCGGCGAAGGGACTGTATCTGCGGCCATCGAGACCCGGCACCGGCACGCCGAGCTTGAAGCCGGCATAGAACTGCACGCCCGGCTCTGTCGTACGCACTTCCAGCGACACGCCGGAATGCAGGCTGCGGGCAAGTACGACGGAGCGCTTGGCTGTGCGCTCGCTCGAAAAGCAGAAATTGTGGTCGTAGAGCGCTTGCTCTTGACCGGCAAAACGCTTCATCGGCGCCATCGCACGGAAATCGAATGCGGTGCCCTCGACGGAGCGGATCTCGCCGGTCGGTATCTGCCTTTCATTGGTCGGCAGATAGTGATCGGCGGCGATCATGATGTCGTGCGCCAGCGCATCCTCCCGGCCATCGAGATTGAAATAGGAATGCTGACAGACATTGGCGATCGTCGGCTGGTCCGTTGTCGTCTCGTAGGTGACAGAAAGCTCGCCATCGCCATGCACGCGATAGGTCGCCTGGATCGTGCAGTTGCCCGGATAACCGGCACGGCCATCGGGATCGACGATCTTCAGCACCACGCGGTCGGTCTCATGCTCGACGACCGTCCAGACAAGCGTGCCGATATTATTGCTGCCGCCGTGAAGATGTGTGACGCCCTTCTCGTTAAGTTCGAGCTGGTAGTCCTTGCCGTCGAGCGTGAACTTGCCGTCGCCAATACGGTTGGCACAGCGTCCCGGCGTCGCGCCGAAGAAAGGCGAATGAGCGAGATAGCTTGCGAAATCCTCGAAGCCGAGCACCAGCGGTGCGTCATGACCCTCCAGCCTGATATCCTGGATAACTGCACCCCAGCTCAACACCTTGACCGTCAATCCGCCACCGCGGATGACGACGCGATGGACGGTCTCGCCGTCCTTCGTCTGTCCGAAAACTTCCCGTTCCAACTTGTCCGCCATGATCGACGCTCACTCCATCCCTAGAATTCAGGAACCGGAACCTGCCCCCATTTCCTGCAAACCGCAACCGGGCAAACCGGAAAACAAAACGCCGTCACAGAAATGCGACGGCGTTATTTGTAAGCCCGCCCGATGACGCTCAGATGCCCGAGCCGATCTCTTCGATATCGTAGGACGTCGTCTGGTAGATCTCGTTGATCCAGTTGCCGAAAAGCAAATGCGCGTGGCTGCGCCAGCGGTTCTGTGGCGCAAGAGTGGAATCGTTATGCGGGAAGTAGTTGTGCGGCATCTTGATCGGCACGCCGGCATTCACGTCGCGGAAATATTCGTCCGAAAGCGATGTGGAATCATATTCGACATGGTTGAAGATATAGAGCCGCCGGCCCTTCGCCTCGTGCACGAGACAGACGCCCATCTCGCTGGATTCCATCAGGATCTCAAGACCATCGACCTTCTCGATGTCGGCCCGGCGCACCTCGGTCCAGCGCGACACAGGAACCTCGAAATTATCAGAGAAACCATTGAGATAGACAGATGAGGGCTTGAGATTGCTGTGGCGGTAAACGCCGAAGGCCTTTTCCTTCAGCTCATATTTCGGCACACCGTGAAAATGATAGATCCCCGCCATCGCACCCCAGCAGACATTCATGGTCGAATGCACATTCGTCTGGGTCCAGTCGAAAATCTGCTGCATTTCCTTCCAATAGGTAACATCCTCGTAGGGCAGCGTCTCGATCGGCGCGCCCGTGATGATGAAACCGTCGAACTTGCGGTGCTTCACTTCCTCCCAGGTCTGGTAGAAGGCGAGCAGATGTTCTTCAGACGTATTCTTGGCCTTGTGGTTGCCGACGCGGATCAGCGAGAATTCCACCTGCAGCGGCGACGCGCCCACAAGGCGCGCCATCTGCACCTCGGTCTTGATCTTGTTCGGCATGAGGTTGAGCAGCCCGATCTGCAAGGGACGGATATCCTGGCGGATCGCCACCGTTTCGGTCATCACCCGCACGCCCTCGTTCACGAGGGTTTCGAAGGCGGGCAGCGTGTCGGGGATCTTGATGGGCATTGCGGTCAACTCGATCAAAATAAAAAACCGGCGGCGAAAGAATCGCTACCGGTCCGCACGCGGCCCTTTAGCGATTTATTTAACGTGGCTGCAAGCCGGCCGGCCAAATCACCACGAGGCACCTTAAATAGCGCCAGTCTCGTTGCGAATCAACTGTCAATGCAGATAGCTGCAAAAGCCATCACGCTTTCTTTATGGGTGGTGGAATCTGTTGATGGACCAGTAACGCCCCCATGTTATTAATGTAAGGATGGGCGGATTTGGAAAGTTGTAATGGCAAATGACGTTGAAAGGGGGAGGGGCATCCAGAGTCAGGACCGGGTAGGGTATGATCTCAGCCTGACATATCGACTTGGAGTGATGTTCTCCGCATTCTGGAATTCTGAGGTTCGTGGCAGGGTGCTGCTGCTTGCGATAACGCTCGTCGTCATCATCCTGGCAACCGCCTATGGACAGGTGATCCTCAATGAGTGGAATGCGCCCTTCTATGATTCCCTCGAACGCCGTGACCTTGGCGAATTCTTCAAGCAGCTCGAAGTCTTCGCGATGATTGCCGGCGCTCTGCTGCTGCTCAACGTGTTGCAGGCCTGGCTGAACCAGATGACCGCGCTCTATATGCGCGAAGGCCTCTCGCGCGATCTCGTCGATCAATGGCTGAAGCGCAAACGCGCCCTCAAGCTTTCCACCATCGGCATCATCGGCGTAAACCCCGACCAACGCCTGCATGAGGATTCGCGGAATCTGGCGGAAAGCACGACCGGGCTTGTGCTCGGACTGCTGCAGTCGACCATCCTGCTCGTCAGCTTCATCGGCGTGCTATGGGAGCTTTCGAGCGGCTTCATCTTCCATATCAGCGGCTATAACTTCACCATTCCCGGCTATATGGTCTGGGCAGCAATCTTCTACGCCGCATCAGCCTCGCTATTGAGCCAGGTCGTCGGCCGCAAGCTCGTCAAACTCAATGCCGACCGGTTCTCGAAGGAGGCCGAACTGCGCTTCGCGCTGATGCATGCCAATGAGAACATGCCGGCGATCACAGTGGCGCGCGGAGAGGAGAATGAGCGCAAGCGCATCAACGGCGATATCACCAATGTTCTTGCCGTCATCAAGCGGCTGGCCATAGCCAATACCAACCTGACCTGGGTTTCGGCAGGGTACGGCTGGCTGGTCATCGTCATCCCGATTATCGTCGCAGCCCCAGCCTATTTTTCTGGCGGGCTGACCTTCGGCCAGTTGATGATGTCGGTCGGCGCCTTCAATCAGGTCAATACAGCGCTGCGCTGGTACGTCGCCAACTTCGGCCCGATTGCCGAATGGCGCGCCACGCTGATGCGCGTCACCGATTTCCGTCAGGCGTTGCTGGAGATGGACGATGGCTTCGATCTGAAAGACACCATTGTTTATGAGGAAACCGCGCCGGATACGCTGACGCTGAAGAATGTCGTCATCCTCGCCAAGCTTGGCGAAGACATCGAGGATTGCGGCGGCTTCCGGATGCGCGAGGCGGATGTGACGATCAAGGCCGGCGAAAAGGTCATGATCAACGGCGATCACAGCGTGAACCGCCGCCTGCTCTTCCAGGCCATGGCCGGCCTCTGGCCATGTGGCAAAGGCACAATGGGCCTACCGCCCATTGCCGACATGCTGTTCATCCCGCAGGTCGCCTACGTGCCGGGCGGCACGCTGCGCGAGGCAATTTCCTTCCCCCAAAAACCCGAGGCCTATGACAAGGCGACCGTCGAGGCCGCACTTGAGGCTGCCGGCCTGCATTCGCTGATCGCCCGCCTCGACAGCCGCGCGCGCTGGGACAAGCTTCTCGATGCCGATGAGCAAAAGGCCATCGGCTTTGCTCGCCTGCTTCTCGTCAAGCCGCGCTGGGCCGTTTTCGATGAAGTGCTCGAAGGCATGGAGCCGGAATGGCAGCGCACGATGACGAAGCTGCTCGCCACCATGCCGGACACCGGCATGATCTATATCGGCCGCTCGGAAACCTATCTGGAAGCGCTGCACCCGCGCACCCTGCACCTGCAGGCACTGCCCTCGAAATCGGACGAAGAATCGGCAACTTCGGTTCCCGGATCGAGCGCCGCGGCAGCTGCCGCCCCGGCGCTCTAGGCTCCAGACTCAATCAGGCCCACCAAATGACGATGGCGGCGATGTAGCAAGTTGCCGCGAAGTTGAGCATGAGCTTGTCATATCGAG